>CAJWOS010000433.1 GCA_913044235.1 uncultured Pseudomonadota bacterium | reverse complement strand
CAGGTGGCACAATCTGTGATTTTAAAATATATAAATCTTTCTGACCTATTGGTATATCTTCTCCATTTACTCCTGCAGCATCACCGAGGTGTCTCAGGAGCGCTCCAGCCACACCGACCGGCGTGCGCGGGTGGATGCGGCGATGGGGCAGGTGCTGGCCGCCGCCTGAGCAGCGCGTCGCCGGGGCGGGGAGCGCTGCGGTAGACTCTGCGAATGGACCTCTTCTCTGCACTGCTCTCCACCGGCGATGATGAATACCTCTCCCGAGGGGAGCGCCGGGCCATTCGGGCTCTGCTCGCCGACGATCCCATCACTCCACAGGCCCGCGCCGCAGTGCGCCGCCAGCTCATCGACGCCGTGGGCAAGCGAGTGCGCGACCCACGCGACCGAAAGCTCATCACCTGGCTCGGCGACGTGCTGGCCCTGATCGATGCCGATGCCGGGAGCAGCTCGAGCCCCGAAGCCCGCGCGTGGTTCGGCCCAGACGACGGCTTGGCCGACATCCTGGTCACGAGCCTCGCCGCTGCGCAGGAGTCCATCGACGCCGCTGTGTTCACCATCACCGATGACCGCGTGGCCGGAACGCTCCTGGCCCGTCACCGCTCGGGCGTGCGGGTGCGCATCCTGACCGACAACGACAAGGCCTGGGACAAGGGCAGCGACATCCGGCGCCTCGCCGCGCAGGGCATCCCGGTGGTGATGGACCACACACCGCACCACTTCCACCACAAGTTCGCGGTGCTCGACGGCCGGCGCCTGCTCAACGGGTCGTACAACTGGACCCGCAGCGGCGACCGCTACAACCACGAAAACCTGATGCTCACCACCGATCCGCGCTTGGTGGGCAAGTACGTGAAGGCTTTCGAGGAGATGTGGGTGGAGCTGGGGCCACCGCAGGTGCTCTGATTGCAGCGGGCGTACGGCGCTGGTGTGTGCCTCAGGGCCAGCTGAGCTCGGCGCCGGCCGACGTGCACACCGGTCCGCACTCGGGGCCATTGGGTGCGTAGGTTTCCCACTCGGGGGTGACCGTCCAGCTGGCCTCCTCGGTGCCGTCGCGCGTGACCGTGAGCTGAAGGGTGGCGAAGTCGGTCTGCATGACCTGAAACCCGGGGAGGCTCTGGTCGCTGGGGGGCAGTGCGGTGCCGGAGAGGGTCACGCCCAGCGCGCCGTCGCAGGAGAAGTCGTCGTTGAAGGGCAGCGTGCCGGCACACGTGGACCCGGCACCGTCGAGGTCGAGCGTGAACACGTAGGCCCCAGCCGCGGTGAAGGCGGGGGCAAACTGCCCGCTGAAGCCGTCGGCGCAGCCGATCTCGGTGCAGCCGATGCCATCCGACGTGCTGCCCGCGCTGCCGGTTTCCTTGGCGGCGTCGTCTTCGGGAGGGCGGCAGCCGAGGAAGAGCATGCATGAGGCCTGAATCGCTAGTGTGACGATGTGATGGTTCATTGGGTCTCCTCGGAGCGCTCGGGGCTTGGCGCGGTGGCGGTCGCAGTGGTCGGCGGCGTGGGGGAGGTGGTGCGTCGAAATGTATAAGGGCCGTCTTTGGAACCCCATACCTGATTTCCTTGGCGGTCCCAGCCGCGGTCGAGCGAGTCGAGGCCGCTGGCCGACACGGTGACCGCGACCGAGGCAAAGGACGCCCCGCGCAGTGCGGACGGGCAGGACTGCGGGGCCGTCTCCCCTTGAAACACGCCTTTGTTGCGGACCATATCGACCGCGCATCCTTCCTTCAGGACCGCTTCGGCAGGATGCACGAAGCGTCGCTCGCTGCGGGTGCAGAGGCCCACGAACGATGCGGGATCGGCGAGTGTGTAGATGTTGGACCGCACCGTCTGGTCGTCGACTTCCTCAAGCACGTATAGGCGCTGTCGGTACGGCTCGTCGAGCGTGGTCTCGACCGCTTGCTCTACGTAGAGCACGGTCGTGCCCAGACCCGGCGCCGCGACTTCGCAGGTTTGCAGCTGGATCGACCGAAAGTCATCGTCTCGAGCGGCCTGGGCCGACGAGGAGAGCGTGCCTTGGAGGTGGCCGGCAAGCTCGCGCACCACGGTGGATGTCTCTTCCGAGTCAAAGCCGTAGTGAGGTGTGCCGGGCTCGCGGGTGAGGCCGACCTGCGCCCAGCCGAGGTTCATGCCGATGCGTGCGGCGTTGGGGTCGGTCCAGGCGTAGGCCACCGACTTGTCGGTCTCGCTGTCATACAAGGTGACCTTGAGCAGGTGCGTGTTGCTGCCCGAGCGGGTGAGCCGGGCCAGCTCTACGGCGTAGGGGATCGGGCTGCCGTCGGCGTCTACCAGCGGAATGCGGGTGCCCTCACTGTGCATGTGCAGGCCTTTGTGTACCTGCCACTGGGGGGCCTCCCGGTCGTAGTTGGGGCCGCCGGCTCGAACCACCGACCAGCCGGTGTACCACGACAGCTTGCGCAGCTTGTGTGGATCGCCCTCGGGATGTCCGAAGAGTAGGTTTCCATCGGTATCATGGGCCACATCTTGGATATGCAGACGCTCTTCGGTCAGGAGCAGGGTGTCGGAAAACACCATGGTCTTTCCCGAGCGCGCGGAGGTCACCCGACAGGTGCCATCGTCGGTCTGTCCCACAAAGCCGGCATCGGAAGGGGTCCACCACACGGAGCATCCCTCGGCGAGCTGCAGGTCGATGGCGGGATTCAGGCTGGCTGCGCGCTCCGGCTCAAGGTGCAGGTTGGTGAGCACATCCGGGTCGGTGGGCTTGTAGATGTCGAGACGGACCGCGCCACGGGCCGGATCGGGCTGCAAGGTGTAGATGCGCACCCGGTAGGGGGTGGGGTTGCCCACCATGTGCTGCTGGACGAACAAGACGCGCGCACCGAGTGCAGGAACCTCGACGGGCATGAAGATCTGGTGGAGGTGCTCGTAGGGCTCCTGCTTGGCGTACTTCTGCTCGGTCACTTGCTCGTAGTTGGAGTACTCACCGGGAAACCAGGCCCACATCTGCTCGGTGTGGTCTGCGAGAGCGCTTGCCGGCGGGGGCGTGGCCGCAGCGGGAGAGACGGGACCCTCCGCACGGGGCGCGCAGGCGGTGCCGGCCAGGGTGAGGACAGTGAGAAGGCGGTGCCGCATCGTGTCTCCGAGCTGGAAGAGATGTGTAACGCTGGTTATGTATTCACGCGAGCCGGGGGAGGGGATGGGGCTGTCGGGCGGCCGGGCAGGCGCGCAAGGAAAGAAGTGGGAGGCGCTGGCGGTTGGTTCCGGTGCCCACAGGTGGTGCACGTTACCGGTCTGTGGCTGGACGATTGGCAGAGCGGTTGGAGTACACGATGTGGCGATGGATGAGTGGCTTGCTGCTGGTGGCCTGCGCGAGTGAAGAGCCTGGGAAGTCTGCCGGGCCTTCGACTGTGCCAAACGATACCGGCAGTCCGGCCGCTTCGGACACCGACTCACCACCAGACGACTCAGACCCGCTGCCGGTCGACTCGGGGACCGACCCCATCGACTCTGGCGAACCACCAGCCGACACGGGTGACCCTGATCCCGATCCCGATCCCGATCCTGAGCCCGTCGGCTGGAACCTCTGTGGAGATGCGTTCCGCGGCACCCGGGCGGCCGGTACACCCGCCGACCCCATCGAGCCGCCATCGTGGCCGATGGTCGACCTGGGCACCACGCTCGGCGCGCCCACGGATGTATGGGATCGCTACGACTGTGCGCCCGACACTCTGGAGACCGGTCCGGAGGTGCTCTACCGCTTCACCGTCACCGAGCCCGGTCACTTTCGGGCGGAGCTGCGGGAGCTGAACGGCTCGGACGTGGATCTGCACCTGCTGCAGGCACCCACGGTGACCGACGGGCTGGTCTCAGGCTGCATTGCGCGCGGACACCAACGGGTAGAAGCCTCCAACCTCGCGCCTGGCGAGTACTGGCTCGCGCTCGACTCCTGGAGCAACGGGTCCACGGAGTTTGCCGGCGAATACGAGGTGGCTTTTGAGTGGATCGTGCCCGAGGTCTGGCGCACGGTGAATGTGATGCCGGGCTTGGCTTGGCGCACACTCCGTACCGATGACGATGGGGGCCAGACTCTACAGGTGTTGGAAGTGGACCTGTCTGGCGCACGTCAGATGAAGCCCGCCGATCACCCGAGCTGCGCCACCGTGGCCGACAAGGCAGATGCTTTGGGTGCTGTCGCGGGCATCAATGGCGGCTTCTTCGGCCTTTCCGACTGCGCCTCGCTCGACTTCGTGAAGTCAGGGGGTTCCGTCCTGAGCTACAACCGCCTCAACGGACTTCCCCAGCGGGCCATCGGATGGACCGGCACCGCGCTCGACCACACCTGGGTGGATCCGTATGAAGACTGGTCGGGCGTATCGGATGCCATCAGCGGCTATCCATCGCTTGTGACCGGCGGCACTGCTTTTGCGGAGAAGGCTCCTGGTGAGCAGGTGGTCTCTTCCACAGACTGGAGCAACAACCCACGCAGTGCGCTCGGGATCACGGCCTCCGGAACCCTGCTCATGGTCACTGCAGATGGGCGCACCTCGGCAGGAGCCGGGTTCACCACGCCACGCTTCGCCGAGTGGATGCGCGACCTTGGCGCGGTCGATGCTCTCAACCTCGACGGGGGTGGCTCGACCACCCTGGTGGTGCCGGGGTGCTGGGTGGATGGTGTGGTGAGTCACCCGTCCGACAACGGTGTGGCCGACTGGCGGGGGGCCCGCACCGTGGCCGATGGGGTCTACATCTACTGAGGCCGCTCGTGCGAGCGCAGGGTCAGAGGGTGATCCCGGTGGACAGCGAGAAGGAGAGAATGCCGGGGAGGTTCAAGGTGTCTGGACCGCCGAAGGTGAACATCAGGTTGGGCGCGACATGGACCATCCGAGTGGACTGGTTCGTGATGGCCCGGCCCCCGAAGATCAGCACGGTCTGTGTAACGGGCGCTCCGCTGTCGTCGGTGAGACGCGCACCAGAAGCGTCGTAGGAGAGCTTGGGACCACCGCCAGCGAGGAGGGCGAAGCCGAACTGGCGGAAGTCCGGGTCGGTGTCGTTTCGGGACCCGGTCCAGTCAAAGTCTCCGCCCAGCATCAGGTGGCCCAGGTAGGTGCGGGAGTTGGCCTCGCCAGGAACGATGCCAGTCGGCGTTTCCGTGCGCGCAGTGCCCCCGGCCAGGATGGAGAGGTAGCCCGCGCCATCTTCGCCGCGTCCGCCGGCGCGAATTCCAGCGGAGACTGCCCCGCTGAGCCCGGCGTTGAACACGGCATTGCCGGCCGAGTCGCCAGAGAGGAGCACGCCGGTGTTCAAGACCGGACCGAAGCTGACGTCCCAGTCGAATTCCACGACGTCTTCCTCTTCCGGGACTTGCTGGGCACCTGCGGTCAAGGCGGTGAGTAGGGCGAGGATGGGCAGGCCGATAGACGACAAGGGAGCTCCGGGGTGAGAAGGAGTGGGGATAGAACCATTGCATATCGGGTGCTCCGCAATCGTTCGCTTCTTCTCGGTTTCCATCCGATTTGGATGGGTGCCGATAGACGCACGCCGACCCCGTCGGGACCGAAGGCGGGTCACGCGATCGGAAGGACCCGCCGCCGGTCGTCTTCGAGCGCGGCCAGTGCGTTGCACAAGGCGGGCGCCGCACCGGGTGTGCCCACCTCGCCCACGCCACCGACAGGGGCGGAGTCGGTCTCCTGGATTGCCACCTGGATGCGGGGAGCGTCGGCGAACTTCACCACGCGGTAGTCGTGAAAGTTGCTCTGGATGAAGGCGCCGTCTTTCATGGCGATCTGGCCGTACAGGGCTGCGGAGAGGCCGTAGTGGATGCCCCCCTGCACCTGCGCTTCCACGCTGTCGGGATTCACGGCCATGCCTGGATCGACCGCCGCCCACACTCGGTGTACTCGGGGCTGCTCGCCGGCGACAGAGGCCTCGACCACCTGGGCCACGATGCTGCCAAAGCACTCGGTGAGGGCGCAGCCCACAGCCCGCCCCGCTCCGCGACCGGCGCTCCAGCCGCTCATCTCTGCCACGCGCTCCAGCAGTCGGGCATGGCGACCACCGGTCTCGAGCATGCTCAGGCGGTATTCCAAGGGATCGGTCCCAGCCGCTCGCGCGCACTCGTCGATGAAGCTCTCAATGGTGAACCCATGGATGGAGGCGTCGACGCTGCGCCAGAATGCGTGCCGGATCGCGGGCGGGTCCTGGTTGTGCTCCACGAGCACGTTGGGGATGTCTCGATAGGGTGGAAGGGCCTCTTCGGGGGAGGTCATCTTGGCGTAGTGGCGGGCCCACCATGCACTGGGCTTGCCGTCGGCC
>CAJWOS010000432.1 GCA_913044235.1 uncultured Pseudomonadota bacterium | reverse complement strand
TGCCCGAACGCGTCGGCGATGTTGTTCACCGGTGCCAAGGTCACGCACTTGGGGTTGATTCCCCAGGGGCAGGCCGAGCGGGTGAGCCGCGTGGTCGACATGGTCAACCAGATGGACTCCGAAGACTTTGGCCACTGCTCGAACTTTGGCGAGTGCAGCGTCGCATGCCCGAAGGGAATCTCCCTTGATGTCATCGCGCAGATGAATGGGGACCTGCTTCGGGCACAGGTGCAGGGCCGCAGCGTTTCCTGATCGACGCTGTTCTCGTCGAAGCGCGGTTCCCCAGGCGGACCGCGCTTTTTTGTTTGGGCCGTTTGGAGCGCAGCGCTGGAAGCGACGGCACGAGGTCAGATCTCGCGGCGATTTTCCAGTGCTCGGGCGACAGAGGACTTGTCGGCAAACTCCAGCTCGGTGCCGACGGACACCCCATGGGCCAGCCGGGTCACCCGGACCCCCGATGGACGGACCAAGCGGGCGAGGTACAGCGCCGTGGCGTCGCCTTCGACATCGGGGTCGGTGGCCACGAGCACTTCTTCGACGGGTTGGTCTGAGAGACGGCGAAGTAATGAGCGAATGTTCAGTTGCTCGGGGCCCACGCCATCGAGGGGGGCGAGGGCCCCTCCCAGCACATGGTACCGCCCTTCGAAGGTTCCGGTGCGTTCGATCGCACCGATGTCTTGTGGGCGCTCCACCACGCACAGAACGCGATGATCGCGTTGGGGATTGGCGCAGCGATGACAGGGGCTTGTCGCTGCCACGTCGTGGCAGATCTCACATCGAACTGCTGTATCATGCAGCTCCGAGAGCGCCTCGCCGATGTCGCGTGCAACGTCGTCGGGCTGATTGAGGAGCCAGTAAGCGAGACGAGTGGCGGTCCGCTGACCGATGCCGGGTAGGCGAGACAGCTGGCCGACACATCGACGAAGGGGATCAGCAGCCATGGGCGAGGTGCCTCATCGAGACTGGGTAGGGAGGGGAGGGGGCTCATCGGCTGGCACGACGGCGCCCAGTCGAGCGCCGAAGCGGTCCAGGAACTGTTGGTGGAGGGGGCGGGTGGTCACGGCGTTGGTCAGTTCGCGAATGCGGGCTTCTCGTGCCAGGCGTGCCTCCTCGCGACGCGTACGGGGCGGTCCGTCGCCAGAGCGCAGCTGCAGCTCGAGGCGAGAATACTCGGGAAGCAGGGTAGACAGGCCCAGCTTCACCCGTTCATGGTCCTGGACACTGCGTGTGACCCGCAGCTTGAACTCGGACGGGCAGACCAGGCGAATGGCCGGTGCCGAGGCTCCGGCAAACGCCGTGTCGAGTGCGAGTGCATCGAAGCGTGCGCCACCGCGCTCCAGATAGGCCAGGAGCGCTTCCAGTCGCTGTTCCATCGTTGCTGTGGCAGGCAGCGGCATGGGAGGGATCAGCACCTCCGGCTCGGCGGTCGCCGCTGCAACGCTCACCGGGATGCCCTCGAACTGGGGAATCGGTAGGTTGCTCTCGGATGGGTCGGGCGGAGGCGCCGGGGCGGGGGCTTCCAGGAGTCCTCGGCGCTCGAAGTCGACCTCGGCCTCCAACTGTTCAGCGCTGGGCGCGTCGGTTCGGGGCGCCTCAATCAGCTCGCGGCGTGCAAACTCAATGGGCTCGGTCAGTACGGCTTCTGGCCGCAGCTCGGCCGAGGCCCGCTTCAGCGGCCCACGCTGGAAGTGGATGGCCGCCGGAGCCGACTCGGGTGCAGGTGCAGTAGCGGCAGCTGTGGCGGCTCGCTTCCGCAACGGACCCCGGCGGAAGCTGAGCACGGAAGCGGACTCGACGGGTGGACTCGCTACGTTTTGGGGGGCTGAAATCGCCCGTGGGGGCGCTTGTGAGTCGCCCTCCGATTCATTGGCTGGACTGCTCCGGCCAAGGCGCGCACCGCTGCCCACCTGGTGGAGCACGCGTCTTTGGAGCAGCTCGACACGCTCCAATAGCTGATCCATCCCCCGGGCCGGTCGAATGGACACCAGGCGTGCGACCGCCATCTCAAGGACCATTCGCGGACGCGGAGCGCGAGCCACCTGCTCGTGGACTTCAAGCATGACGTGGAACGAGCGCACGAGGACATCCGAAGAGACGTCTTTCGCCAGCGCGATGAGTCGGTCAAGCTCGTCTTCTGGGACGTCGACATGGCGCTTTGAGCCGGGGGACAGCCCGACGAGGGTGGCATTCCGGATGAGCTCAAGCATCTCGCTCGTGAACTCGGACAGATCGAACCCGTAGGCATCGACGCGGTCGATCGCATCGAGACAGCGGTCAGCCTCTCCGCGCACTACACCCTCAAGCATGTCGTAGAGGAGCGCTCGATCGACAAGCCCGAGGACCTCCGCCACTTGTTCCGTGGTGGCTGCATCGCCGGCGAAGCTGGCAATTCGGTCGAGCAGGCTTTGGCTGTCGCGCATCGAGCCTTCGCCTGCACGTGCAATCAGCCGCAGTCCTCCCTCGGAGATCTTCAGGCCCTCTCCCTCGCAGACCTTTTGCAGGCGCTCCACGACCGTGACCATCGGGATGCGCTTGAAGTCGAACCGCTGCACCCGCGACAAGATGGTGTCTGGGATCTTGTGCGGTTCTGTGGTGGCGAAGATGAACACCACGTGGGCCGGGGGCTCCTCGAGTGTCTTCAGCAGTGCGTTGAAGGCGCCCCGAGAGAGCATGTGGACTTCGTCGACGATGTAGATCTTTCGACGGCCGCGCTGCGGGAGGTAGCGAACGGAGTCGCGGAGATCGCGGATGTCGTCGACGGAGTTGTTGCTGGCGCCGTCGATTTCGATCACGTCGGACGCACTTCCGGAAGCGATCTCACTGCAGGATCCGCAGGTGCCGCAAGGATCGGGTGTGGCGCCATCGCCCGCTTCACAGTTGAGCGCCCGAGCCAACACACGTGCACAGGTGGTCTTGCCCACCCCACGTGCTCCGGTGAACAGGAACGCGTGGTGTACGCGTTCGAGTCGGATGGCGTTTTGGAGGGTTCGCGTGACATGCCCCTGCCCAACGATGTCTTCGAATCGGGTAGGCCGCCACTTTCGGGCGATGGCCACGTAGCTCATGACGTTCTCCGACCGAGCACCAAGGGAAGCGAGATCGCGACACCACCACCGGTCCGCTTCATGCGAGACCTTAGCCCCTTCACACATCTTCGCGCGACTTGTGTGCGGACAAGCATGGTCTGGCTGCAGGCGAATCGCGTCCTTTGGGTGGGGTAGCGCTCAAAAAAGTTCGAGCCCGCGGTTGATGACCGGGCGCCCTGATGCCCCGTGCCCACCGCTACCGTTGCTTCCTTCCGGACCTGGCGGGGTTCACAATGGGCACAGTCACCAGGACCCGGCCATCAACGACGGGCTCGAAGGGACATTCACCGAAAGACGTCTAACCATTCAGCCGACCCGAGTGCATGGATACGCAGCCCGATCGGGGGGTCGACATGGCGGAGAGAGAGGGATTCGAACCCTCGGTAGCTTGCGCTACACACGATTTCCAGTCGTGCACCTTCGGCCACTCGGTCACCTCTCCTGAATCATGTCGACCAACCCCACACGGTACTTCAGCATCTGGGATGCCAGCGATGAGTGCGCGAGACGGGATGAATGGCGGAGAGGGGGGGATTCGAACCCCCGGTACGGTGTGACCGCACAACGGATTTCGAATCCGCCGCCTTCGTCCACTCGGCCACCTCTCCAGGTGGAATCTATGTCTCGCGTCATGACCTCAGGGCTCGTTGGATGAGTCGGCGAGCTGTCTCGCTTTTCGCTCGGCTTTTTTTCGGGCACGGATGCCCCGAAAGAAGTCCCTTAGGAGTGTGCTGCACTCTTCTGCCAGAACCCCTGCCGTGACTGAAAACCGGTGGTTCAGTCGCGCGTCGCTGGACAAGTCTTCGAGACTGCCCAGGTAGCCAGCTTTTGGATCGCCGCACCCATAAACACAGCGCTCGATTCGCGCTTGAACCATTGTTCCAGCGCACATCGGACAAGGCTCCAGGGTGACGTACACCGTGCACTCTTCGAGGCGCCAGTCTCCCAGCGCTCGAGCGGCATCACGCATCGCGATGAGCTCAGCGTGTGCGGTGGGGTCATGGTCAACGCTGCGCCGATTGTGGGCACGGGCAACGACGGTTCCTCGGTGCACGACGATGGCACCGACGGGCACTTCACCAAGCGCGGGGGCACGCTTTGCCTCCTCGATGGCCATCCGCATGTAGTGGATGTCGAGCGGATCCACTTCTCCGGCCTCGGTAGAGGTCGTAGCGTGGGCGCCCGGCGCGTCGGGGTTTGGAGCATCCGCTTCCATGATGGGCGGGCCTCCGGTTCATTGGACTCATCACTCAGTGTGCTGCTGACAAAGAGCAGCACCCCGTTTGGATGGTTGACGTCTATTGTGGTGTGAAAGAACCGGGAACCGAAACGGACCCGATTCGGGCCGCGCATTCGCTCGTTGCGGGTGAGGCGGGCGTGGGTTTCCAGTCACCCTCTCAGCGCCTCACGCTGTTATTTGGGCCATCTCTATCCGTCAAGGACCCCTTTGCTCGGAGCCTGAATGGGGCACGGTACTTCCAGCTTTCGACATGCCGTCCGGTCGGTTCGGGATCGGGTGGCGGCCTCGTCGAACCGGAGGTTGCGGCCCTTGATCGAAGAAATTGTGGTGCAGTACCTCCCCACGGGACCGGTCCTGGCATCGCGCGAGCTCGAAGCGCCGGCACTCTTGCTTTCGGATGAATCGAAGCGACTGCAGGAGGTGGAGATGCAATTGGATGCGATCGCCGACTCGCTGTCGCCACCAACAGGCCCGTTTCATTTGGGAATGACCATGGCAGCGGTACTGCGACGACACGTCGAGGCGAGAGACGTATTGGCCGCCGTGGGGCTGCCGGGCTGTGGAGGGTGCTCCGTGCGACACGACGAGACCCTCGAAGAAGCCATTGAGGCCTATGCTTTTGACGGTCCGGATCTGCTTGGGCGCCTGAACGCTCTCCTGATTTGAGGGGTTGTGTACCGGAGGACCCGGGCACGAGGTCAATCGGCTAAAGCCTGCAGAAGCCGTGGGCGTGGGCCATGGTCCGAGTGCGCTCGGTTCCCCCAGGCGTGTGCGGCCCGACCGACCGATGGATGGCCGGTTCGACACCGCGGTTTGTGGACGCAGGTGCAGGCGATGTGGTTTCCTCGCGGCACTCTTGCTCGCGGTTCTGACGATTGAATGGTTTCGGAGTTTCGTACATGTGGTTCGCCTCGATTGCTGTCCTGACTGCATCCATCGCTGCTGCCGCACCGGCTGAAATCTCGCTCTCCGCTGCGGATGGCACCGTGCTGCACGCGGTTGCTGAAGTGCCATCCGGTGCGAAGTCTGGTGTGGTGATGGTGCACATGGCCAATCGGTCCCAATCCGATTGGCAGTTTGTGTCGGAAAAGCTGGTCCGGGGAGGACTGGCCACAGTGGCTGTCGACCTACGAGGGCACGGCAAGAGTGCTCGGGCCGGCGAGGCGCTGGTGGATGCGGACTACCTCGCGATGGAGCAAGACGTCCAGGCTGCAATCGACTGGTTGCGTGCGCAAGGCGCATCGGCGGTGAGCTGCGCGGGCGCGAGCCTGGGTGCCAATCTCTGCCTGCGCGTCGCAGCGCGCGATCCGCAAGTCGTCAACCTCGTCTTGCTCTCGCCCGGACTCAAAAAGAACGGCCTCACCACCGCTGCTGCCATGCAGCAGTACGGCGAGCGACCCGTCCTGTTCGTGGCATCCATGGAAGAGCGGTACGACGGCATCTCCGCAGAAAAGCTCGAGGCTCGCGCGGCGGGACAGCACCATCTTCAGTTGCTGACCGATGCAGGCCACGGAACGAAGATGCTCAACCGAGACTCCACGGTCGAGGGGCTTGTGCTGTCCTGGTTGATGGGCACCTACGAGCTTGCACCGGGCGAGACCGTTCGTCCGCAGCCGGTGGGGGAGCGAGAGGTGAAGGACATCAAGACCGA
Source organism: uncultured Pseudomonadota bacterium (assembly GCA_913044235.1). Lineage (GTDB taxonomy): Bacteria > Myxococcota_A > UBA796 > UBA796 > UBA2385 > CAJWOS01. The sequence goes on along the minus strand of CAJWOS010000432.1, from coordinate 320 downwards.
CGGCAAGATGCTCGAGCTTCAGTAGGCGGCGTCCACCCCAATTTCCGCAAGCCGTTGGTCAAGCAGTGCGGGAAGTCGTCGGTACCAGGTGGCGTTGAGAGGAGATGGATGCGGTAGCGGTCGGATGCGAAGCACCCGATTTCCGAGGTCGAGCGCGAAGGTGGCTTCATATCGATCGAGTCTGCACCAGAAGGTACGGATGGCCTCTTTGTGCTGGGGGAAGGCGAGCCGAAACCAGTCGAAGGCCACATTTCCGAAGGTGATCAGGTCCGCTCCGCGCCATCGATCCACCAGGAGCGTCCGGATGTGAGGTACGAAGC
>CAJWOS010000431.1 GCA_913044235.1 uncultured Pseudomonadota bacterium | reverse complement strand
GTATTGAGCGCGGCATCGTGAATGTTGGTGAAGAGATCGAGATTGTGGGTCTGAAAGAGACGCAGAAGACGACCTGGCAGGACCCGCGGCGCCTCAGGGGCGGTGGCGCAGCGGCTGCAGGACCAGTTCGGCCTCAAGTACCAGGAAGGCTACGGCCTCACCGAGTCCAGCGCCGCCTCCTTCGTCAACCTGCCGAACAGCTTCAAGTTCGGCACGGTCGGCCCGGCGCTCCCCGGCGTGGAGATCAAGATCAACCCGGACAACGGCGAGATCCTCATGCGCGGCCGCAGCATCATGCGCGGCTACCACCGCATGCCGGAGAAGTCCGCCGAGACCCTGGACGAGGACGGCTGGCTGCACACGGGTGACGTCGGCGAGCTCGACGCTCAGGGCTTCCTGAAGATCACGGACCGCATCAAGGACCTGATCAAGACCTCGGGCGGCAAGTATGTGGCACCCCAGGAGCTGGAAGGTCGACTGAAGACCCGCTCGGGACTCATCAGCCAAGTGGTGGTGCACGGCAACCGGCGGAACTTCTGCTCGGCCCTCATCACGCTGGACCCGGATGCGCTGGAGCAGTGGTGCGGCGACCACAACCTGTCCGGCATGCCGATGCGCGAGCTTGTCGCCCACGAAGCCCTGCTGGCAGAGATTCAGGCTGCGGTTGATGACCTCAATGGCGACCTTGCGAGCTACGAGACCATCAAAAAGTTCATCCTCTTGCAGGAGGACTTCTCCATCGAGGGTGGCGAGCTGACGCCTTCGATGAAGGTGAAGCGAAAGGCGGTCGAAAAGAAGCATGCAGAAGCGCTCGACGCACTGTACGGCGGGGCGCTCGAAGAAGTCTGAGCGCACGGTAGCAAAGCGGTTGGGGCCCAGGAATCGGCGCGACGCAGCGGCCCTCCTTGGACGAGCACCGGGGTGACCGAGCGGGGCACGAGGCCGATCCGGTTGTCGGAAAGAACCCATGGACGGTGGTTCTTGGCCTGGTCACCAAAACCGCGACAAAAGGTCACAGGATACGCGCTCAGGTGTGGCCGGATCGGTCCGTTCCCAGTCACGGATGTCTGGGAGGACTACCGTGACACACCCTTTGCCCATGCCTGTCTGCCTGCGCACCTTGCGCTTCGCGTTCCCTCTTGTGCTGATGGCCGGATGTGAGCCGCCGTCGGAGGGGGGCTCCACAGAGGGCGCGTCTCGATCAAGTGGTGCCGACTCCATCCAGCAGGACGCCGAAGACACTGGAATGGACACTGCCGCTTCCCATGCGGCTGTGGCCATTCCGTCTGCTCTGCGAGACGAGCTTGCGTCTGGAGGCGTGACCCAGGTCATCGTGGAGATGCGGTCCATCGACATGCCGGGGCTGGCCCGTGCGAAGGGTGGTGAGCGGGCCCAGATGCTGAACCGTCGGGCCGAACAGTACGCTTCAACGCGAGACATCATCCTCTCGGGTCTCTCGAGTGATGCGCGTCTCGACCGGTCCTTCGACCATGTGCCCTTGATGATTGTCGAGGTGTCGTCGGACGTGGCACTCGAGCGTCTTGCCCTGGATCGGAGTGTGGTCGGGCTGCACGCGAACGAACGCTTCGAGCCGGTCATGGACCAGAGCCTCCAGCTGATCAACCAGCCCGAAGCCGCTGCGGAAGGGCACACGGGTGCGGGCACGGCCGTTGCCATCCTGGACACCGGACTCGACTACCGACACAGCGACTTTGGCAGCTGCACGGATGTGGGAGAGCCTGCAGACTGCCGCGTGGTGGCGGCGGCGGACTTTGCACCGCAGGACAATAAGCTCGACACCAATGGCCATGGCACGAACGTGGCGGCAATCGTGGGCGGCGTGGCCCCGGGAACGGACCTCATCGGTCTCGATGTCTTTCGGAGCAACGGCTACGCCTACACGAGCGAGATTGTGGCTGCAATCGACTGGGTCATCGAAAACCAGGACATCTACAACATTGTGGCGCTCAACATGAGCCTTGGGGGCGGCAGCTACACGGCGGAGTGTGCGGGTACCTCGTACGACATCGCCATGATGGCGGCTCTGGAAGCCGGTGTGGCCTCCGCGGTGGCGACGGGCAACAATGGGTGGACAAATCGAATCGGCTCCCCTGCCTGTGCGCCTTCTGCGGTGAAGGTCGGGGCGGTCTATGACGACAACTACGGCCGCATCGGTTGGTCTGGCTGTACCGACACAAGCACCGCGGCCGATAAGGTCACTTGCTTCTCAAACTCGGCGAGCTTTGTGGACCTGCTCGCGCCCGGTGCGCTGATCGATGCGGGCGGCTACCGGATGGGGGGGACCTCGCAGGCCACCCCCCATGTGGCGGGAGCCCTGGCGGTGATGGCGGCGGCGTATCCGAAGGAAACCCCGGAAGAGTGGACTGAGCGTCTGATCGAGACCGGCATCACACTCACCGACCACCGCAACGGGCTCTCCTTCCCGCGGATCGATGTGGAAGCGGCCGTGGCGGATGCCCATGCCTGCTACGTCTCGCTCGACGCCTCCCAGATCGAGGTCCCGGTCTCGGGTGGCAGCGGTCTCGTCTCTGTGGATGTCGAGTCCTCCTGCGACTGGGATGTGTCTTCGGAGGACGCGTGGCTCTCATTCAGCCCCGCATCGGGCACAGGGGCTGGCACCATCACCTGGACGGCAGCCGCAAACCCCGATGGCGCACGGGTCGGTTCGGTTTCGGTGGGCTCGGATGCCGTGGTGTTCAGCCAGGGGGCCAACGCGGCGCCGGTGGCTGCGGTCACGATCGACGCCGGGGTCTCCTACACCGCGTCTCGCACGCTCCAGCTCAGCATCTCGGCCTCCGATGCTGACGACGCCGTCACGGGTATGTGCATTGCCAACATCGATGAGGATCCCGACGCCGCCTGCTCGAGCTGGGAGACCTACTCCACGGCCCGCACCTGGTGGTCATCGGCCGGCCAGGGAACCAAGCAGGTCGGAGTCTGGGTGCGCGACAGCCGGGGCCGGGTGTCGGAGGTGGCGCCCGACGCCATCGTGCTCGATACGGTAGCCCCCACGGGTTCGTCCCTCTCGGCCATCGGCATCAATGGGGGAGGGGTGCTCACCTGGAGTGCGGCAACCGAAGCCGGCGTGGGTTTGGAGCGGTACTGGGTGCAGTCCGCCAGCGGAACCACCGCGCCGTCCAGCTGCAGCTCGGGAACCCAGGTCTACGAAGGGGCTGGCTTGACCACCACCATTACGGGGTTGTCCAACGGACAGGCCTATGCCTTCCGACTGTGCGCCACGGACGCCCTGGGCAACGAAGGCTCGCTCGCAACCGCAACGGTCACCCCGGCGGAGGCGTCGGGCGATGCGGGTACGCTGTCCATCAACGGTGGCACGTACTGGACCGACAACCGCGTGGTTCAGCTCACGATGAGCGCAGGCATCGAGAATGCGACCCACATGTGCGTGTCTGACTCCTCTTCCTGCGAGACATGGATCTCGGCCCAAGACGAGCTGGAATGGACCATGCCCAACATCCAAGGGGCCCACACGGTGCATCTCTGGTATCGCAACAGCATCGGTCAGGAGTCGCCCCCGGTCACCGCAGCAGTCGGACTCGACACGATCGATCCGAGCGAAGGCTCCCTCACGGTCGAGTCGTCCAGCCGTCGGGCCGAGCTCGCCTGGTCTGGACAGGAAGACTTCGGCAGTGGCGTGGAGTCGGTCGTGGTGGTGATGGAGCCCGGCCTCAAGGCGCCCCGGACCTGCGAGAAGGGGGAAGAGGTATACCGAGGCAGCGCTCAGTCTGCGGTCCTCACGGGCCTGGTCAACGGTCAAAACTACACGATCCGGTTGTGCACCATCGACGTTGCGGGGAACCAGAGCAGCGGTACCACAGCGGTCCTTGGGCCGGTCGGAGGCGGCCCTCGCGGCTCCATCGTGCTCAACAACGGCGACATCTGGACGGCCAAGCGAGCGGTGAATGTCAGCATCGACTCCACCTCGGCCACGGAGATGTGCATCAGCCACACGACTCGGTGCTCTCGCTGGCAGCCGGTGCGAAGCCAACAGATCTACATGATTCCGTCGCGTCAGGGTGAAGCGGTGGTCTATGCCACGTTCCGTGATGGCGACGGGGATCTCTCCCCGGTGGTCTCCGATGCCATCCAGCTCGACAATGGTGCCCCGGGTGACCAGGATCTCACCGTGGTGAAGGGCGATCGACAGCTCGAGGCCTCCTGGTCTTCGTCGTCCGACAAGGGCAGTGGTGTGGATCACTACATCATCGTCGCGAACGAAGGATCCACGGAGGCACCGAACAGTTGCAGCGCGGGAACGCTCCTGTGGGAGGGGGAAACGGCGAGTGCCACGCTCACGGGGTTGACCAATGGGCAGCCGTACGCACTCCGGAAGTGCTCCGTCGACGTGGCAGGAAACATGTCGAGTGGTGCCACGGCCGTTGGTTGGCCGGGCACTGATGAGACCGCGCCGGTCGGTTCAATGGTGCTCAATGGCAACGACGGATGGACGCGTCTACGCAGCGTCGCGGTCACTCTGAGTGCTTCGGACGACGCCTCGGGTGTACGAGACGTCTGCGTGTCGACCCGCACGACCGAGTGCACCACCTGGACCGCGCTCTCCGATGACCTCGTGGTCAACCTGTCGAGCAAGCAGGGCCTCCAGACGGTCTACGGCTGGATTCGAGACAACGAAGGCAACGTGTCGGAGATGATTTCCGATGATATCGGATTCGACTCGCGGGCCCCGAAGGGTGGGGTGGTGACGGCTGCAGAGGGCAACGCCTCGACCCGACTGAGCTGGGCGGACTTCGCCGAGACTGGCTCAGGGCTGGACTGGTACCGCGTGATTTACACCACCGATACTGGCGTTCGGAACTGCAGCAAAGGCACGGTTGCCTACGAAGGTTCGCGCACATCCACCACGGTGACGGGACTCCAGAATGGCGAGACCTACACCTTCGCAGTGTGTCCGGTGGATGTCGCAGGGAATGTGGGGAAGGCCGCCACGAACAGCCAGCGGCCTGCATCCGAGTATGATGCCCCCACAGGGAGTGTTGTGGTGGAGGGTGGTGCAGCCTATGCGGGCACTGGGATGGCGGCTGTTGCCATCACCGCATCGGATGCATCCGGTGTCGCTCGGATGTGTGTGAGCACCTCCCGAGGGTGCTCCCGCTTCGTGCCTTTCGCGTCCAACGCGGTCGTCAACATGCCGGGGCGCACAAAGAGCGTGACCGTCAGCGTGTGGCTCGAAGATGGTCAGGGCAACCGCTCTCAGACCCCTCTCACCGACGTGATCGAAGTCGACGGTACCGCTCCGACGAACGGCACGGCCACAGCCAAGGCCATCTCCCGCGGTGTGCAATTCACCGCTTCTGGAGCCGTCGATGCCCACAGCGGAGTGGCTGGCTACGTCGTGGCGGGTCGGGTCGGCGGCGGTAAGGCGCCCAAGTGTGGCACGTCGAGCGACCTCGCTACGGCAGCCGGACCGACCTTCTCGGTCACCGGACTCAAGCGCGGAAGTGCCTACACCTTCCGCGTGTGTGCCGTCGACGCGGTGGGCAACATGTCGAAGGGTGTGCAGGTCTACGCCACGCCCAAGTGAGCATGCTCCCGCGCATCCCGCCTGTGGGGTGCTCGGGACAGAGCGAGCCGGATGGCCCACCCGATCACTTCGATTGGGTGGGCTCGTTGCGTTTTGCTTGGCGTTGACGGCTCAGGTGGTGGCGCGGAGCGCGGCGACCTGTTGTTCGACCTGGCTCCAGGCGGTGCCACCGAGGCTGGTGCGTCGCTCGATGGCCTGCTCGGGGTGCAGCCACTGCAATACTTCGGCTGTGAAGGCTGGATGGGCACGCTGCAGATCTTCGAGGGTGAGTGCATCGAGCCCGTGGCCGCGATCCTCACAGAACTTCACGAGACTGCCTGCCACGTGATGCGCTTCGCGGAAGGGGACACCACGTCCGGCGAGAAAGTCGGCGAGCTCGGTGGTGAGCGCGAAGTCTCCGGTGAGGTCTGGTCCGCCACGCACTTCCATGGATCCGTAGCAGCCCGACAACACTCGAATGCAGTCGAGGACCGAATCAACAGCGGGAAAGAGTGCGACCCGGTCTTCCTGAAGATCGCGGTTGTAGGCCAGTGGAAGTGCCTTCACGAGAGTGAGCAGGCTCACAAGAGCGCCCGTGGCTCGTCCCGTTCGTCCCCGAACGAGCTCGGCCGCGTCTGGATTGCGCTTTTGCGGCATGATCGAGCTTCCGGTCGACCAGGCGTCACTCAGTCGGACCCAGCCGAACTCGCGGGTGGACCAGACCACCAGTTCCTCGGCCATG
>CAJWOS010000430.1 GCA_913044235.1 uncultured Pseudomonadota bacterium | reverse complement strand
CCCGCTACAGCAGCCTCTGAGAAAGCGGGAATTTCACGGCCGACAGCGTGCGCTTGATGGACCTCTAGCAGCACGATCTCTTCGTTCTCGCTACGCCCACCCATCGTGTGCAGGATCGGCCCCGGCAGCTCGCATGGCTCCGCCGAGGCGATGCGCTTTCGCCTGCTCGCAGACCTTCGCACGGGCGAAGCGCCGACCAATGACTGCGACGCCGTCCTGCTCGACTTCGAGCGCCCGATAGCTGGAGGCATGGCACATCACCGCGCCACTGCCGCGCCCGATCTCGAGCCCGATGAGACCGTCTGCAGTGGCGACTATTTCGTGTCTTGAATGACTTTCGAAGCGCTCGATGCTGTGCGTGCTCAGACGAAGGCGTGGCCTGCCTGCTGGGGGCCTGTGGAGCGCACGCTCAACGAATCGCACCTCAGCGCACAAACACCGCCAGGGCCGCACGCAGGAGGTCGCCGACCGGCATGCGCTTCGCGAGCGACTCGGTCACTACCCGCCTCCACTTCCGAGCCCCCGGCAGCCCAGCGTAGAGCGTGAGCAGGTGCCGCGCGATGGCGTTGTGGTGGCCATGGTCATTCGGATCTGCCGCCAGTGCATCCGCATAGTCGGCCATCTGAAGCACGACCGTGCGCCGGGCCGCATAGGGATCGAGCGTTGGGTCGATCGGGTCGCGATTCGCAGCGAAGAACCGTGTGTCGGCCTGCGCGAAGACCATGGGGTGGTCGTAAGCCCCCCGGCCAATCATCACGGCATCCACGTGCTCGAGGTGGTCAGCCACCTGGTCGAGGGTCTTGATGCCACCGTTGATCTCGATGGGGAGGTGGGGGCGCTCCTGCTTGAGCCGCCAGACCTCTGCATACCGCAGTGGTGGGATGTTGCGGTTTTCCTTCGGTGACAGTCCCTTGAGCCAGGCCTTTCGCGCATGCACCGTGAAGCGGTCGCTGCCCGACGGAGTGACCACATCCACAAAGTTCAGCATGTCTTCGTAGCGATCCAGATCATCGAAGCCGATGCGGTGCTTCACGGTGACCGGGATCGAGACCTCCTCCCGCATGGCCACCACGGCCTCGGCCACCCGCATGGGGCGACCCATGAGCGACACGCCAAAGCAGCCGGCCTGCACTCGGCTCGATGGACAGCCCACATTGAGATTGACCTCGTCATATCCACGGTCTTCGGCGATTCGAGCACACTGACGAAGCGCTTCGGGATCGTCGCCCCCCAGCTGCAGGGCGATGGGATGCTCCACGGGGTCGTAGGCCAGCTCCCGGTCGCGGGGACCGTGCAAGATGGCCCCGGTGGTGACCATCTCCGTGTAGAGCAAAGTGTGCTTCGTGATGCATCGCATCATGCGCCGATAGTGCCGGTCGGTGCGATCCATCATGGGCGCAACAGACAGGGGCGGTGCGGGCGCTCGGGGAGACAGAGACATGGTAGAGCTCGAACCTCAGGTGCGTGCGCGCTTGGGGACAGGGATGACCATGCAGTCCTCGGCAGCGATGCAGTCCGGAAAGATCGGCTGGGCTTCCTCGAGAAAGACGGTCTCATCGGGATGTCGCTGGGAGAAATGAGACAACACGAGCTTGCGGGCCGAGGCATCGACTGCCAGACGGGCTGCCTGGCCTGCGGTCATATGCCCCCGCTCCCAGGCCTCGTGGACCTCAGTCTGCAAATACGTGCTCTCGCAGACGAGCAGATCGGCGCTGCGTGCGAGGCGCACAGCACCTTCACAGGGGCGAGTGTCCATCACGATGGCCAGTGACTGACCGGGCCGTGGGGTGCTCACGTCTTCGAGGCATACCGTGCGCCCATCCACGGTCACCTTGCCCTCCCGAACCAGCTGCCCCACCACAGGACCCTTGAGGCCGGCGGCTGTGAGGGCAGTCCGGTCGAGGCTCATCCCATCCGGCTCTTGGATTCGAAAGCCATAGGTGGGCACCGTGTGGCTCAGCTCATCGGTAGACAGCACGAATTGGTCGGTGGCAAACACCACACCGGGCCCGGTGAAGGGGCGCGGCACAAGGCGGCTGCGATCCTTGAAGATGCTCGCCCGACGCAACCGCTGAAAGTACTGCTCGCCCGACGCCGGATAGTGCACGTACACCTCGTGGGGCACATCATCGAGAGAAATTCGCTGGATGACCCCCGCGAGCCCCAGACAGTGGTCTCCATGGAAGTGCGTGATGCAGATGTGGTGGATGCGGCTCGCGCGCACACCGGCGAGAATCATCTGTCGCTGGGTTCCCTCACCTGGGTCCACCAAAAAACCGACCTCGTCCCACCGGACGAAGTACCCATTCTGGTTTCGGCGGCGGGTGGGTACCTGACTGGCTGTACCCAGCACCACGAGCGCGCGACTCGACATCTCTCTCCTCGGCCGCAGCCGCCAGTGCAAACGTTTGCCTATCGGGGTAGTCCACCCCTTGGCCCCCGTCATCTGCTTCTCGTGCCATTCTGTTTACGAGCGCACACGCACTGTGACCCGCGCCCGCAGGAGTCATCCCCCATGGCCAACACCCTCGCTTCGGTCGTGACCGAATTCCTGATCGAAGACATCCTGTACGGAGAGGCGGAGATCGACCCGGATGAAGACCTTTACGAAGCCGGTGTGCTCGACTCCATGAGCTTCCTTCGGCTGATCGAATTTCTCGACCATCGGTTCGGGGTGGTCACCGACATGGAAGACATGGACATGGCGCGCTTCAACACGGTGAATCGGGTGGTTGCCCACCTGCGCGCCATGAACGCGACGGTGTGATGCAGCTCGACTGGTCAGCAGCCGACCGGAGCGCGCATGCGGCCGCCCGCAGCTTCGGGGCCACCCTCGCGCCCGACATCGAGGCCCGCGACCGCACTGGTACCTTCGACCACAGTGCATGGGCTGCCCTCGCCGAGCGGGGCTTCCTGGGCTCTTTCGCACCCGAGAACCTGGGCGGTGGCGGGCATGACTTTCTCCGTACGGTCTACCTTCACGAAGGACTGGCCCGCGGACTCGACGACGCCGGACTGCTTCTGGCTGCACATGCACACCTCTTCGGCTGTCTGCCCATCCTCCTCGGCGCCACTCCCGCCCAGCAGGAGCGCTGGGTCCCCGGTCTCGCAGCCGGCACCCACACCTACGCCCTGGCCATCACCGAAGCCGCCACCGGCTCCGATGCCTTCGCCATGACCACTCGCGCGGAACGACAAGGCGACCGCTATGTCCTCCACGGCGAAAAGGTCTGGGTCTCCAACGGGCCGGTCGCCGACCGCATCCTCGTCTTCGCCCGCACGGCCGAGGGTGCGCCCATGTCTTCGCTGTCGTGTTTCCTGGTGCACGGCGATCAGGATGGTGTCACCCGACATCCCGATGTGCCCCGTCTCGGCATGCGCACCTGCGCGGTGGGTCCGGTCAGCTTCGATGGTGTCGAGGTCCCACTCGACCACTGCGTGGGTCGCGAAGGCGCCGGAGCCCAGTTGTTTTTGTCTGCCATGGAGCACGAGCGAATCGGCATCATGACCGCCGCTCTCGGCAGCATGGATCGCCTCCTGCATCGCTGTCTCCGCCATGCGCGCGCACCGCGGGAACCGCGCGCACCTCTGCGCAGCCACCAGGCTGTCACCCATCGCCTTGCGGCGCTGCGCATGGAGCTCGAGACCAGTCGCCTTGTGCTCTACCAGGCTGCATGGCGCATTTCCACGGGTCGCCGAGCGCCCACGGAGGCAGCCATCTCGAAGCTCCAGGTCTCCGAGGCCCACCTGAGAGCGGCTCTCATCGCCATCCGCACATTCGGGGGTGCCGGTCTGGTCGAGGGGACCGGTATCGAGCGGGCCTACCGCGATGCGACGTGCGGCCTCATGTACTCGGGTACCTCCGACATCCAGCGCAACACTATCGCTGGAATGATGGGGATCTGAGGCCTGCAGCGCTGAGCCTCACGCACCTCGCGGCATCCGCGCACCATCGCCTTCATCCACCCGTGCCTCTGGGACTTCAACCCCGTGGGTCATCCAGTGACTGCACAACCGCGCGCTTCACGCCGCGTTGGTCGCGCCATCGCTCCATACAGGCTGGCGGAACCGCACCGGTTGCATGGCTTTCTTTCATCCCAAGATCTGCATCGTCCGGATAGATTCGGACAAACCGCTCCAGCCCCCCGTGACCTCGACGTTCGCTTCGGGCAACGTCTCTATCCGCCTTGACACATCAAACCGGCTCGATAATCGTGCCTCGAACGCTTTAAACCCAGGAAGGTTTCCATGATCCGTCGACTGCTCGCCCGTCTCGACCGCCAAGTTCCCGCCACCACCGCTTCCGCCCACTGCGACGGCCCCTGCGGTGTGTACGACCCCGCCTCGGCTCGCATCGCAGCCGAGGCTGCCGTCTCCATGACCAAGAAGATCCTGGCGCTTGAAGTGCCCGACGCTTCCGACAAGGCTGCCTACGTGAAGTACCACAACACCTTCGCGCGCTACGTCAAGATCAAGGAAGAGCAGTCGCACCTGTGCAAGGAAGAGATCCTCGTGCTGTGGACCGACTTCATCAAGCCGCATCACGTCGAAGCCAACCCCGAGATCCACGAGATCTTCTGGAACGCCGCCAAGCTCTGCTCCACCGTCAAGGTGCACGTGAGCCTCGAGGCTGCCGACGCCCTGATGGACGCCATGGAGCAGATTCACGACCTCTTCTGGAACGCCAAGAACCGCAAGGTCACCTACTACACCGCCAGCTGATCCGCCGGTGAATCCTGCCACGTCCCGAGACCTCCTGGCGTGGATGGTCGGTCGCCGCGAGCGCTTCCATGTTCGCGGGCGCAGTATGTCGCCCGCGCTTCCCGACGGCACAACCGTGCTGGCCGCCCACCGCACACCTGTCGAAGGCAGCATTGTCGTTGCCCAGCTGCCCGAGAGCGGCCAAGTCATCGTGAAGCGCGTGGTTCGGATCGAGGCGGATGGCCGGCTCTTTCTCCGCGGCGACGGTGAAATCACCACCGACAGCCGCGACTACGGCGCCCTGCCGGCGGACGCAGTCCTCGGCGTAGTGGTCAGCACCTTTCCCTGAGCCGGAACACCACTCCGGCCCTCCACCTCCGCCCGAGCTCCCTGTGGAAGCATCTCTCGCCACCCTGCTCGCGGCATCGGTCACCGTGGCTGGCACCCATACCTTCATCGGGGTTGACCACTACCTGCCCTTCGTCGTGCTCGGACGGGCGCGGAACTGGTCGCTTGCTCGCGTTCTCGGCATCACGGCGCTGTGCGGACTGGGCCACGTGCTGGGAAGCATCGTGCTCGGATTTGCCGGCATCGGGTTGGGCTTCGCGGTGTCCGACCTCGTCGACATCGAGTCGGTGCGAGGCAGTCTCGCCGCGTGGAGCCTCATCGCATTCGGGCTCGTGTACGCGGTCTGGGCCACCGTGCGCCTCGTCCGCAACCGCTCGCACACCCACGTGCACGCACACGACAACGGCACCCTGCACACTCACCACCACGACCACCATGAAGGCCACCTGCATGCTCATGAAGGCGCCGGTCTCACCCTCTGGACCGTCTTCGTGATCTTCGTGCTCGGGCCGTGCGAGCCTCTGATCCCACTGCTGATGGCACCGGCCTGGCAGTATGACTGGTGGGGTGTTGCGGCGGTCGCCGGCACCTTCAGCGTCACCACCATCGGCATGATGATGGCAATGGCCACCGTGGGGAGTCTCGGACTGCGCATGGTCTCCATGCAGAAAGTCCACCGATATGTACACCTGATGGCCGGACTCGCGATTTTCTCCAGTGGCGTGGCAATCCAAGCACTCGGCATCTGACAGACCACGTCTACTCAGAGTCGAACCCACCCGAAACGTCTCCCAGCAGGACCGCAGGGTCGACGATGGCCCGCAGCGTTGGCGTTCCATCGGCCGCTTCCGCCGTCTCAAGGCTCGTGAGCTCCACACCTCGCGGATTCACGTCTTTGAGGAGGGCCTGAACGACCGCACTGACCAGCTCGGTGCCTTGCGTGCGCACCAGAGCCGCCGCTTCTTCGGTGCGAGCGACTCGGCCCGCCGATCCTGCCGGGGTGCGCTGCTGAATGGCCTCCAGTGCCAGCTCCAGGCGGTCCTGTACATCGGCGGGCAAGCCAAGTGGCACCGGGGCAGCGGGGTTGGGCTGCATCGCAGCCGACGCCGCCTCAAAGCTGGTGTCGAGCAGAGACTCACCGTCTCGCGGTGCGATTCGACGCAGGTGGGCGAACATCTCTCCGATGGCAGCCCGTCGTGGATCATCGGGTGCGAGCCCCGCCGGGTCGACCCCCGAACCCACCAAAATCCCCCGAAGGACACCCTCGAG
>CAJWOS010000429.1 GCA_913044235.1 uncultured Pseudomonadota bacterium | reverse complement strand
CTCCTCGAGCCAGGTCGTCACAGTGACCATCGACGCAACCGGTCGATACGACGCCATCGGCATCCCGCCGGGGGACGTCATCACATGGGCGAACAGTCCGGGTCTCGCCCAGACCTACTACCCCGACGCAGACCGACCCTCCGAGTTCGTATCTGTACTCGATGAGGGCGAAGAACGAGACGACATCGACTTGTATCTCGCGGCCGAGTCAGTCTTTACCTTCGAGCTGGTGGATGCCCAGACTGGCGCTCCCGTTCCCCTCGCCGGTGGGCTGCTCTACAACGATACGCGCACGGTTGGATTGGGAGATTCCGCCGATGAAGATGGAATCCTTCGTATCGACCGGCTGCATGCCGGAGACTGGTTGCTCTACATCTGGGGAGCCGACGAGGGATATGCCGACGACTGGGTCCTCGACGAGGACGGTTCCGAGGCGGTGTACTCCATCGAACCCGGAGAAGAGCGCACGGTGGTACTCCCACTCCAGAAGTCAGCACGCATCGCCGGAATCGTGATCGACGACGACGGCAACCCAGTCGATGGAATCGCCATCGCAGCCATCCGCGAGGACCAGTCTGGACTGGCCACCACCACCGCGCCCGATGGGACCTTTGTGCTCGGCGGGCTCATGGCGGGAGAGTGGACCTTCTCCGCCGAGTATGCGGCGATCTGTCCGGGCGACCCCGGCTACGTGCCCACGTTCTGGCCCGGAACCCCGAACCGAGATTGGGCGAGGACCCTCACACTGCAACCCGAAGAACAACGGATAGACGTTGTCTTCAAAGTGCCACGAGATGCTGATCTCGACGAAATGGCCGACGCCTGGGAGCGCAGCTACGGGCTCGATCCCAACCGCCCCGAAGACGCCTGGGAAGACCCCGACGGCGATGCGTACACCAACCTGGAAGAGTACCGCATGGGCACCGATCCTTTCGACGGCACGCCCGCGATAGAAGACTGCGGATGTCACGTCACGGCCACCGGTCGGCACGCGGCGTGGTACCTGGGCCTCCTTCCTCTTCTCGTTGTTCGAGTCCGTTCCGCATGACCGCATCGAAGCCCCGCCGAAGCGCCCTCCCCCAGATTGTGATCGGCCTCGTCGTCGGAGGTCTGGCTCTGATCCTCGCACTGTGGGGGGTGCCCCTCACCGAGATCGGTGAAGCTCTGACGGCACTGGAGCTGCCCTGGCTGCTGCCTGTTGCCGGAGTGTTCCTCGTCCAGCAGACCCTTCGTGCGCTTCGTCAGATGGTGATCTTGCGCGCCCGCCATCCCGAACATCGCTTCCGCACCAGTCTCGCGGTCCTGTGCATCGGATTCTTTTTTGTAAACACCCTGCCGGCTCGGCTGGGCGAAGTGGTCCGTCCGATGCTGCTTGCCGAGCGCGAGTCGATACCCCTGGGAGCCGGCTTTGCGATGGTGGTCGTCGAGCGCGCAGTCGACCTGGTCGCCATGGGTGTCATGGTCTCGGTGCTCGCGTGGCTGGTTCCCGCGCCGGAAGCCCTCACCGAGATTGCCCCGGGGATCGACCTCGTCGCCTTCGGTCGCTCAATGGTTGGCGTCGGTGTTCCGGTCGTGGTCCTGGCCCTCCTCACCCTGCTGTTTGTGGGACAGCGAGCCGTCGACTTGGTCGCTCGCCTCACCACCGGGTGGTCCAGTGGCCGTGTCGGCGCCATTCGCCGAACCGCCTTGTCCTTCGCTCGACACTTCGTCGAAGGTGTGGAGGCAGTGCGGCAGCCCGGTCGTCTCGCAAGCATTCTGATCTTGACGGCTACCGCCTGGGGGATCACCGGCTTCTGCTATACCTCCCTGGCCTATGGTCTCGGTATCGAGGACTACGTCAACTACAGCGCAGGGATGGGACTCCTCGGCGTCACGATGCTCGGTATGGCTCTACCGGCCGCCCCCGGCTTTGCCGGCACCTATGAAGCCGCAGTCCGTGCTGGACTGGCTCTATACGGCGTTGTGGGCTCCTCCCCGGCGACCCCCGGCGGTCCCACCCTCAACGCCATAGCGGTCGCATACGCGCTGGTGATGCACTGGTGGATGAACCTCGTCCAGTCCGCCACGGCGATCTACTTTCTGGTGGTAGACCGCGTGCGCCCGCTCGAGGTCGTCCGACGTGTGTTCGCCGGGTTGGATTCTCCAGACACCACCGCAGCCGATCCCAACGTTTCCCCCTGAGTGCCCGCACCTGCCGGATCCGCCCCGCAATCCCCGACGCCCAGCCTCCCGCGGAGGGCTCGGCGAGATAAGCCGGGACCATGCCGTCACCGATGCGCCAAGTCTGGAACAACCTCACCGAGAGACTCGACGAGGACCTGTTCCCAACCCTCTATGCGGCAGCAAGCCTGAGCACGGTCGACATTCAGTCCGAGCTTGATGCCCTCGGTCTTCCGCGACTCGGCAACACTCCGAAGCCAGCCCCCCACGAGCTGGAACTCACCTCCCGCACCATCATTGGTCGGTCCTGTCGTCGTGCCGCCGCTCGCGGTGCGGTTGCCGGTGCCGGTGGTTTGCTGGCTGTGCCCCCCGAAGCCGTCGCCAGCGCCGTCCAAACCATCCGGCTCGCGCAGCGCCTCGCCGTGGTCTGGGGATTCAATCCAGAGTCCGATCTCGGCCAGATTCACCTGGCCCGAAGCTTGGCCGCCGCCTTCGAAGTGGAGCTTCCAGAGCAAGGTCCCATCGACATGCGGGTCCGTGACATCGCCCGAATCACGCGCCCCAAAGTGCCCGAGCTGCGCAACCAGACCACAGCACTGGCGACGGTGCTCGCCAAGCGCTCCGTGATCAGCCTCGCGAACCGATTTTCCCGCTGGATTCCAGGCATCGGTGCCGGCCTCGGCGCTATCGGAGCGCACCGTGGACTGCGCCAACAGGGCGAGCGAATGGTGACCTACTTGCGACGAGCACGCGGTGTGTCCACCATCGAGAGCACCATCGAAGATGCTATCGAGGTCACCGACGTGGGATAAGGCCCCCGATAGAGGAGCAGAGTCCCTTGCGGGCGGCCATCCCCACAAGCCATCACCAGTGGTACTCTCCTACTCTTCCTGGTCTCCCACCTGGTTCTGTGCTGCGAGGAAACTGTGCCACCGTCTGCCCTCGGCCTCCTTTCCGCGTCTCCCCTGAAGAACGGTTCGAAGGCTCCCCGCCTGTCGCTCACCGCAGAGAGCGGCACCTGGATCCGCATCGACGACCATGTCGGACAAAAACAGGTACTGGTTGTCTTCGTGCGACGCATCGACGCCGCAACCGGAGACTGGCTAAAAGCGCTCGATGCTCGACGGGATGACCTCTCGACCCTCGATACCGAAGTGATCGGCGTAAATACTGCGCGTACCGATCGACTTCGAGCCTTCAAGAACAGCCTTGGAATCGATCTTGCGCTGGCCTACGACCCGTTCGCGGTCGAGGCGCGCAGCTGGCGCGCCGCCAGCCGGGTCGGACCCGTCACCAGAGATCGCGTATACATTGTAGATATCGACGGGAACATCGCATGGTCGCACGTCGGTCTACCCGATGTGGCCGATCTATTGACCGCTGCAGCCACCACCAAGGGCATCGCAGTCCCCGAGGCACAGGCTGACCCACTCGATGTCGCCACTGTTCGACACATCGACTCGGCAGAAGCGGTGGCATTCCTCGAAGAACAAGACGGCGGATGGCTACTGCTCGACGTGCGTACGCGGTCAGAGTTCGATGCCGACCACGCTCCCATGGCTGTGCACATTCCGGTCGATGAGTTGCCCCAGCGCTCCAGTGAGCTCGGCCAGACCAACAAGGTTCTGTGCATCTGTCAGGCGGGTGGGCGCTCCCAAGCGGCCGCAGAATTCCTGGTGAGCATCGGCGGTCATGACATCTTGAACGTGATGGGTGGCATGAGCGCCTGGAGCGGTCCACGTGTGACCGGCGGCGTCACCGCCTGATGCCCCCAGCCTGAATTCCTTCTGGCTGCAGCGCCGTCGCGCCACGCTGATTAGAGTGGCCCTCCGGGCCGCTGTGTCCGGTTCCCTGCCGCGGGCTTCCCAGCTCGCTCTCCTCGGCCCTGCACACCTCCTGCGGGCGTCGATCCTTTCCCCGGCGCCTTCCTGCCACCTCGTGTGCACCGCAACCAGCGCTCCGCGCACCCCCACCCAGTGCCCCTTCCCGCGATGCGGGGACCCTACGGCACCGTCCTCCGGACGCCGACCTGCACACCGCGCCCAACCGGAAATCGAGAGGCCCCATGAACGAAGCCATCCCGGTGCTCCTCGCCACGATCGGCGACATCGAAGGCGAGTCCGCTGTTCCTGGCATGCTCGAGCTGATCACCGAAGCCGACATCATCGTCCAGCTGGTCCTGCTTGTCCTGCTCGGAATGTCGATCACTTGCTGGGTCATCATCATCAACAAGTGGCGCGCCCTCAACACTGCGGAGCGCACCTCTGCCGAGTTTCTCGAGCGTTTCTGGCAGTCGCGACGGATCGATCAGGTGTTCGATCAGGTCGACAAGTACGCCGGAAGCCCCGTCGCGATGGTCTTCAAGGCCGGCTACACGGAGCTTGCCAAGCTGTCCGCTCGTGATTCGTCCGCTCAGTCAGGAATCGCCATCTCCGGCGAAGACAACCTGACCCGGGCCCTTCGCCGGGCCCGGACAGTCGAGCGAACCGCGCTGCAGAAGCTCACCACCTTTCTGGCCACCACAGGCTCCACCGCACCCTTCATCGGCTTGTTTGGCACGGTCTGGGGAATCCTGCGCGCCTTCCAGAAGATTGGAGCGACTGGGCAGGCCACGGTGGCGACCGTGGGCCCAGACATCGCCCATGCCTTGATTGCCACAGCGGTCGGCCTCGCCGCAGCCATTCCAGCGGTAATCGCGTTCAACTTCTTCAACAGCCGCATTCGTGTCCTGGCCACCGAAATGGACAACTTCTCTGACGACTTCCTCAACATCGTCAAGCGCCATCGGCAGTCGGGTTGAACCATGGGGATGTCCACCGGAGGCGATGACAACGGACTGATGGCGGAGATCAACGTCACGCCATTCGTCGACGTGATGCTCGTGCTGTTGATCATCTTCATGGTCACCGCACCCATGATGACCGTGGGGGTACAGGTCGACCTGCCCAATGCGGCCGCCCCACCGATGGCCGTTCAAGACCAGGAACCTCTGGTGCTCGGAGTGACCGCCGACGGCTCCTGGTTCTGGAACGAGACGCCCCGGACCGAAGAGCAGATGGCTGCGAGCCTAAAGGAGCTCGCCAAGAACGAACCGGACAAGGTGGTCTTCATTAAAGCCGATGCACAAGTGCCCTACGAACGCGTCGCGAAGCTCCTCGCGACCTGCACAAGCTTGGGCGTCACGAAGGTGGGGATGGTCACCGAGCTCGCCGGAGAGGGCTGAGCCATGGGCCGACCGTCCAAGCTGGGCTCACCAGGGATTGCCCCCTGGACCATCGCACTCTCGATCGGGGGACATGCGGTGCTGGCGATTGGCCTCGGCGTCGCCGAAGCATGGTTCGCGGCGCGCAACGCATCGTCGAGGCTACCGGAGCACACCATGGTGATGCTGAGTGCGGGAGCCCTGCCCAAGCAGCAAACCATCCTGCCGGAGCGCCCCACCCGCACACCCGACGCGCCCGAGGTGGTCAAAGCCAGCGACAAGGCGCCCCCTCCCCCACCGAAGGAGAGCGAGCTGCAGCTCCCCGACAAAAAGCCGGTGCCGGAGAAAGGCAAAGAAGTGGAGAAAAAACGCGACCGCAGCCGCGATCGGGAGGCTCTGCTCCGCAAGGCGCGCAAGGAAGCCCTCACCAAAGACCCGACTGCAGCACTCGGCGACCACGATCAGTCTCGTACGTCGCCAGACGGCACGGTGACCGGCCCCGTTGGCGAGGCGTCGGTGTCATCCGACCCGGAGACCGCCGCTTGGTGGAAGGACGCCAAACCGGCCATCCTCACCAAATGGGTCATCGTCGAGGCCGACCGCAGACAATATGGGGGTAAGAGCATTGTGGTCCACATGCGGATTCTTCCCGACGGCACGCTGAAGGACCCCAAAGTCACAACAACATCGGGCTCGGCATCGCTGGACCGCGCTGCTGTCATGGCGATCGCCGGCGAAAAGGCCGTGCTGTCGTTCGTGGCAGTGTACGGGGTGGTGGTGACGAAGCCGGTGACGAAGGTGACGGTGGAAGAGGTGGAGCTGGCACGTACGGAGGCTCTGGTGGCCGTGGTGGAGTTGGCGGCGGTGTTCGTGGAGGGTATACTGGACATGGTGGCGGAGGTGGCGGAGGCAGCCACGGCGGGGTTCGAGGCAGCTCAGGTGAGGGTGGTGCGACCGGTCGGG
>CAJWOS010000428.1 GCA_913044235.1 uncultured Pseudomonadota bacterium | reverse complement strand
TGTCCGATGCCACCAGCCGGTGCATCACCCGCAGCGCGCGCCGCCGCCGACGCAAGGCCTCGCCCATTCCGGGAGTTTCAGGACTCCGACTGCGGATCCACTGCTCGAGCAGGTCGTGCTCACAAAATTTCCTGTTTGCCCGGACCATGACCACTCGGACGCGCCATTCCATTCTCTGACATGCCGCCTTCGTACGAGCTGCCCGTGCCGGTCGACAAGGACCGCACCGCGCGCCTGCTCGAGAAGCTGTCGTCCGGCGCGAGCGACGGCCAGTTCTCGGTGCTCGAGCTCGTGCGCGGCGGTGCAGGGCATGATGTGTGGGAATCGCTGGTGCAAGTAGGCACCAAGGAGGCCCGCGGTCGGGCCATGACGAAGCCCGTCGTTCCCACTGGACTGGTGGAAATCTGTCGCCGGGCGATGCAGCGGAAGCCGGCGGACCGGTTTGCCTGTGCAGGAGCCCTCGGTGAGGCGATCCAAGCGTGGCTGGACGGTGCCCAGCAGCGGGCCGAAGCGGTCGAGCTTGTGGAGCGAGCCCTCCAGCAAGTGAGTCGCATTGAGGCGCTGCAGCAAGACGCTCGGCGACTGCGTCGCACCGCCCGTGAGGGTCTTGTGGGGCTGTCTCCCTGGGCTCCCGTGCATGTCAAAGCGCCCCTCTGGGACATGGAGGACCGCGCGGCTCGGGCCGATGCCCAGGCATCTTTGCTGGCACTGGAAAAGGAAATGCTGCTGCACAGCTCGCTCACCCGAGTCGCCAGCCTCCCCGTGGCGCATGCGGCCCTTGCAGCGCTCTACCACTCGGTCCATCAACAGACGGAGCGGCGACGGAAGGGCTCTGCACGTGTGGAGGCGCTGCTCCGTCGACATGCCCTCGCGTTGCCCCGGGAACATCCCGATCGAACGCGATTTCTGGCGTACCTCGATGGTCGGGGTCGGCTCTCGCTGCGCACCGACCCTCCAGGCGCCACCGTTCAAGTGTACCGATACACCGAAGTCGAGCGGAACATGGTGCCCCGTGACCTGGGGGTTCTCGGCGTCACGCCACTGGAGCGGATTGTGCTCGATGCGGGCAGCTATCTGTGCGTTGTGACCTGTCCGGGCTTTGTGCCGGTGCACTACCCCTTGCACATTGCGCGGCAGGCACACTGGACGGGCGGGCTTCCGGGGATGGAGCACCCACCGCCGCTGCTGCTGCTCGACGCCGAGACCCTCGGCTCAGGAGCTCGGTACGTACCGGCTGGTCCGATGCTGCTGGGTGATCACCGCGGAGTTCCACCAGAGCTCGCCGACCGTTCGGTCTGGGTTGATGGCTTTGTGATCCAGACCACTCCGGTCACCAATGCCCAGTATCTCGAGTTTCTCAACGACCCTTCGGTCGATGGAGACCGCTGGGTTCCCCAAGAGCGACCCAATCCGCGCGGCGAGCCGGGCTCGCGGCTGCTCCCGCGTGACATCGATGGACGATTCGAGCTCGCGGTCGATCCGGATGGCGACGAGTGGCGGCCTGCGATGCCCGTGGTCTACGTGGACTATGCGGCAGCATGTGCCTACGCGCAGTGGCTGAGCCGGAGGTCGGGCCAGTCTTGGCGCCTGCCCACAGAGATCGAGTGGCGCAAGGCCTGTCAGGGGGTGGATGGTCGACCGTACCCCTGGGGCTGGGTCGCGGAGCCCACCCGTGCGCAAAACCTGCTCTCGGGTCCGCCGCGCCAGGTCCTCACGGATGTCGGAACCTTTCCCGACGACTGCAGCCCCTATGGTGTCCTCGATATGGGCGGGAACTGTCAGGAGTGGACCCTGGACAGTGAGGTCGACTGTCGGCGACGCATCGCCGATCGTCGTGCGCTCGTGCCTCGGTTGGATGCTGGCACAAGCCGGTTGGTGTGTGGTGCGAGCTGGACCCAGGCCTTGGATGCCCACGTGCGGAATGCACCCCATCAGCAGCCCCTCACCGGACGTTCAGGCGGACTGGGCTTTCGACTGGTGCGGTCGGTACCGGCCTGAGGCGGTCCATCGAAGTGGGCCGAAGAGCATCCGACAGGCAAGCCAATGCAATGGGTCCGGCGCCTCGTTTCGGGTCCAGGCACGTTTGGTCGTTGGCGGTCCGCCGACCGCTGCTATTCTGCAGCCTCTGGGAGTGGTGATGTCACGTTGGATGATGACGATGGGTCGATTGGGTGCGTGTTCTGTCTGCGCCGCGGGCGTCACCGCGTGCGAGATGCTCGACTTCGAGGATGAAAAAGAAGATGAAAGCGATTCCGTAGTGCTCGAAGACGTTGAGGTGTCCCCCGAGGGTGCTCCGGTGGTCGAGTGGCACGTGGGCGAAGGCACCGATGGCGAAGAGCATGTACACGAGGGCCTGCAGACGGCCGATGGTGGCTACATCGCGGTGGGGCAGACTGAAGAACGCAGTGGCAGTCAGACCACCGACATGCTGGTGGTGAAGGTGGATGCCGATGGTGGGTTGGAATGGTCCAAGCGGATCGGAACCACGGGTGAGATGGATGTTGGAATCGCCGTCCTGGAGCTCGACGATGGCTATCTCGCCGCTGGAGGACTGTGGGCGGATGGCAGCCAGCAGTCAGCGCTCGTGCGTCTCGATGCTGACGGCGAGGTGGTCTGGACGCAGCGGTACCACAATGGAGGTGCCTCAGCGGTACGGGGCATCGCCCACATGAGCGACGGTCGGGTTGCGGCCACGGGGTACACGGAAGGCTACGAGGATGGCTTCGTCTTCATCTCTGAAGAGAGCACCGGATTCCTGATGGTGGTCGACGACTCGGGTGAAGTCTCGATGTCTACGGAGCTGGCTGTCCCGCAGGGCACCAAGGTGCGGCAGACAGCAGACGGTGGGTTCGCTGTACTGTCGACCGTGTGGGCCGATGTGGATGGTGCCGACATCCAGAATGCGGCCCTGGTGAAGGTGGACGCCGCCGGCACGGTGGAGTGGCAGCAGACGTATGGTGGCAGTGACTTCAACCAGGCCTTCGACTTCGACCTGGCGAGCGATGGCGCGTTCGTGATTGCCGGCCACACCGTAGGCTACGGGGCGGTCAACTGGGACTGCCTCATGCTCAAGGTGGATGCGGCGGGCACACTGGAGTGGGCGCAGCGGTTTGGACAGCCGCGGGGATACGACGCCAACTACATCCACGACGAGTGCTACGGGGTTCGGGTCGACACAGACGGAAACTACGTGATGGCCGGTGGAACGGGCGACGAGTACGAGTACTCCGCGAGCGGACACGCCGCAGGGCCCTCCGATGAGTGGAAGGGACTGGTGGTCAAGGTCTCGTCGGATGGAGAACCGATGTGGATGCAGGTGTACGGCGATGGCGCAGGGGAGGGCAACAATGCCACCGAGTTCCTCGGGTTGACTCGAGATGGTGGCTACCTGCTCTTCAACGACACCGACAGTGCTGGACCGGCCGAGCCGAACAACTTTGGGTTCATGAAGCTGTCGCCCCCGAGTGAGTGAGCTGGGTGGGGTGTCTGATGAACCTGACGGCCCCCGCGATGGCGATGTCCAGGCCCTTTGCATCGGTAGTCGAGATGGATGTGCCCAGCGCCTTGCCGGGGCCTGGACTCTCCAAGGGTCGACCGAAAAAGGGGCGGGCACGCAGCAGACATAGTGCGCAATCCGGCTCGAAATGCACATCGATGGGCTGGGATGTGCATGGACTGTGGTGGACTGCGGCGATAACGACTCCCATTGTGCACCAGGGCCGTCACGGGACCGTTCATGTCTTCCAGCCGATTTACGTCCGACGAACAAGCCGCCGTCTACAAGGCGATTCTCGGTCGGCGCGACATTCGGATGTACCGTCCGGAAGCCGTCCCGGCAGAGGTCCTGCATCGCATCCTCCGGGCCGGGCACGCGGCGGGTTCAGTGGGCATGATGCAGCCCTGGAACTTCCTGGTGTTGGAAGATCGGCAGCGGCGTCGGGCCGTGCATGAGCACTTCGTGGCCTGCAACGACCGGGCGGCGGCGGTCTGGAGCGATGAGCGTCAGGTTCACTACGGCGCGCTCAAGCTCCAGGGAATCCTCGATGCGCCCCTGAACATCATTATTACCTGTGACCACACGCGAGGAGGCGAACAGGTTCTGGGGCGGCACACCATCCCGGAGACCGACATCTACAGCACCTGTCTCGCAGTTCAGAACATGTGGCTGGCTGCCCGTGCAGAAGGCGTTGGGATGGGCTGGTTGAGCATTATGGAGCCCACGGTGGTCAAGGAGCTGCTGGGCATTCCGAGCCATGTGAGCATCATCGCGTACATGACCGTAGGCTACCCGATCGAGTTCCCCAACATCCCCCTTCTTGAGGCTGTGGGCTGGCGACAGCGGAGCGCGCTGGAGCGGGTGGTCTTTCGAGATGAATGGAACGCGCCGTACCTCGAAGCCGACCGGGATCCGCTTCCGGAGCGCGAGCCCGAGGCTCCCAGCGACGCCTCGTTTCGCCCGGTGCACGCCCGAGAGCGACAGGACCACCTCACGAAGCCCAAAGGCAGCCTGGGACGCCTCGAAGCGGTCGCTCTACAGGTCTGCGCACTGCAGCGCACGGTCCGACCGGTCCTCGACCGTGCCCGTGTCTTCCTACTTGCCGGCGATCACGGCATCACAGCGGAGCATGTGAGTGCCTATATGCCGGAAATGACCGCCAAGATGGTCATTCAGTTCGTGTCTGGTGGTGGCGCGATCAACGCGGTGGCCCGTGAGAACTCCTTGGACTTGTCGATTGTCGACATGGGTGTGGATCACGACTTCTCCCTGGCCACCGGTGTGATCGATGCCAAAGTGCGCAGAGGCACACGCAACTTTCGTGTAGAGCCGGCAATGACCATCGACGAGTGTCAGCTCGCGGTAGACCGCGGGGCCGCCTTGCTCGAGAGTGATGCGGCGCCAAGCATCATCGGACTCGGCGAGATGGGCATCGGCAACTCCACGTCGGCATGCGCGATTGCCTGCGCCACGTTGGGACTCGCCGTGGCGGATGCGGTGGGTGTGGGAACGGGCGTGGGGGGAATGGCGCGGCAGCGCAAGGCGTCGATGATTACGGCGGCGCTCGACCTCCATCGCGACCAGCTCACCGACCCCTGGGCGATTCTCGTAACGCTCGGTGGCTACGAGATCGCCGGTCTTGTCGGACTCATTCAGGCGGCCGCGGCACGCTCAATTCCCGTCGTGCTCGATGGATTTATCACAGGGGCAGCGGCGTTGATTGCTGCCCGCCTGGATCCCACCACGCGGCGGGTGATGATTGCTGGGACACGCTCCTCGGAGCCAGCCCATTCGGCGATCCTCGATGCACTGGAGCTCGAGCCGTTGCTGGATCTCGGGATTCGGCTGGGCGAGGGTGCGGCGGCAGGGCTCGCGATTCCGCTGGTCCGTGCGTCGTGTCGCACCATGGCGGAAATGTGCACATTTGAGGAAGCTGGAATCGCCGAGCCTCTGGACCCGGAGGGCCGTCGGTAATCGGGCCCACGTTGCGCTCTGTATGCAGATGACTCACCATGGCGACCCCGCCCATGCCGAGAGCCCATTGACACCAACCCCTCCATCGACCGACGGGGTCGCCTTGTGGTCGTCCTCATGGATGGACGGACGGAGCGTCGCGTCGTGGGGTCTGGTATTGGTGGCGTACCTGGCGCTGGCTGTGGTGCTCTCTTGGCCACTCGCGCTGCACCTGTCTGATGCCACGCTGGGCTACCCGAGTCCCGACAACATGGACACGGCCCAGCTGCGCCGAGTGGTGGCTATGGGCCTGTCGGTCGACGGCACCAGCCGCGAGCTGTTCCCGCCCGTGGGCTACAACGCGCAGGCGCTCATGCCGAACCTGCTCGACCACTGGCTGGCGCTTCCACTGGTGCGTGCTCTTCCGTGGCCCCTTGCCGACAACCTGTGGTGGCTGGCTGTGCTGGCGCTCAACGGGGTGGCCGGTCACGCCGCGGGATGGGCACTGGGAGGGTCGCACCGGTCCGGGGTGTTGTGCGGGGTGGCGTTTGCGTGTGCGGAGCCGGTGCTTCGAGAGGCCAACATGGGGCATGCCCCGCAGGCGCTGGCGTGTTCGGGGCCACTCGTGGTGTGGGGCCTCGTGCGGTGTCTGGCCAGCGACGGTACCTGGCGGCACAGCGTGGGCCTTGGCTCTGCAATGGCACTGGCGGGATGTACGTATTGGTATTTCGGGATGTTCTTTGGAGTGCTCTGTCTCCCGCCGGTGGTCGCCGCAGCACTGCGGAGCGAGCAGCGGGTAGGACTGGCACGTGTGGCGGTAGCGGCCACGGTCTGTCTGGGTCTGATCGCTCTTCCGGCATGGTTGGCGCTCGGCGGATGGGACGAGCTTGCCATGACCGACCGCGGCTT
>CAJWOS010000427.1 GCA_913044235.1 uncultured Pseudomonadota bacterium | reverse complement strand
GGGGCCACCTACGAGGTTCACGACCGCGAAGGTCAGCGGATTCGGGTGGAGCGGGACGACGACGCTTGGTCGCCGCTGCATGCGCGGTTCGAGGCTGCCGAGGAGGCTGCCGCAAAGACTCGGCTTGCTGCGATTGCGGAGGCCAGTCAGGGTGAGCCGGGCGATACCGTTGCGGTCATGGAGCTGGCGGAAGTGATGCAGTGGCACTGGTTTTGGTTGTGCGTCGACGGCGACTCGATTCACCTGTTGCTGAGAGATGCCGCATCTGACCCCAAGCGTCGAGTGTTCGAACAAGCGGTATTGCAGGTTCGAAAGACGCTTGCTGCAGGCTTCCGTGAAGGGGTGGGAAAGGCTGCGAAGCTGGGAACCGGGGTCTGGAACTTTCGCTCCCGGACCGCTTTTGCGGGTGCGACCGAAGCACTGGCGAAGTGGGTGGAACAGTGGCAGTTGGACCATCCTCGGGTTCAGGATCTGGTGGGCGCGCCATATCTGAAGATCTCGGCACAGGGCCATGTCGAGCGTGAGCAGCGTTGGCCGTCCCCGGCTTCGGCGGCCCCTCCGGCAGCTTCGACAGCAGAAGCGGCTTTGGCGACGCCTCCAAGACCCGCGTCGGAGCAGGATGTGGAGTCAGCCCCCCAGAAACCGTCGGCTCCGACGCGACCGGTGCGCGCGACCCCGCCATTGGCTCCGGAAATCACTCTGTCGGTAGCGAAACCAGAGCGGCGCGCTGCGGTGCCACCGTCTCCGGTCCTCGAGGAGACGCCGCAGAGCCCTGCGGTGGTAGCAGCGCCCTCCTCGAACGCTTCGGAACCGGCGCTTGCGCCCTCGCCCACACCTGTATCTACGCCCACGCCGGCGCCGCCGAGCGACCTCCCTCCAGCCGCACCGACCCTGGCGACCCTCTCCGCACCCTTTGCGATGGTGTTTGCCGAGAGCAACGAAGCCATCGCACCCCATGGACCGTCCAGCAATCCACGTGATCTCGTGCCTCTGGCTGAGCTGGGCGCAGCGCTTGCGGCACAGGCGGAACAGACCGCTGCGTCGCTAGAGCGGCACGGCCTCTTGGGGAAACCGAACGCGACGGGGAACCTGCTGGTGTCGCTCCAGGCTGCACCCGCCCTCTGCGAAGCGTGGGTCGCCAGTGTCCGGGGACCGCCGTTTGCAGCGCGCAATCCCATCGTGGTGGGCCTGCCGGAGTCACTGCAAGATCTTCCGCTTGACGCGCGCCGGGAGGGGTGTGCGTCTGCGGCCAACCTGTATGGCCACCTTGGTCGTGTCGCCTCCAAGCTGAACCAGTACCAGAGCTACCGCAGCAGCTTTCCACCCAGCATGCGAGCAGGCTTCGACGAGCGGGTTGGAGAGCTCGTGGCCTTGTATGCACAGCTAAACCGACTTGTCTGGGAGCTCTCGGGCGCAGCGTCTTCTCGCTGAATCGGGGGTGACCCGTGGCGGCTGTCCTCCGTGCTGCGCCCAGCGCCGCGCACGCGTGCCGTACGGCGTGCTGCCTCCAGGTCGTCGAGGTGGAGCGGTATGCGGTTCCGTGGGAGCGTGCTATCGCATCGAGTTCATGTCCGAGAAAGCCCTGCTGAAGGTCTTGAGCGCCCAGCTGCGCAGCTCGTCGACCGGGTCGCTGACCACGCTGGACCATCCGAACGCCTCTTGTTGGATGAGGACCGACTGGATGGCCTCGTCGGACGCGCTTGTATCCATGCTCGGGGGCGCCGCTGCCGGCGCGGCTTCGGTCTGGCTCGTCGTCCCGGTGGACCTTTGGGTGGCCGCTCCGGCTCGGCAGGCCTTCTCGACCAGCTCGCGTTGGTTCGCGGCTTCGAGCGTGAACATGGTGCTGTTCTCCAGCTCTCGGAGAAAATCGATCAGTGCGTCGCGCGGCGCGGCATCGGAGAACGGGAAGGGCCTGCCCGAACCGCCCAAGAGATAGGGCAACAGATCGTGTAGCTTCTGCTCGAGCTGGACTGCGGCCGGATGCTGGTTTTCATCGGACTCGCGTGCCTGAGGAATGACGTATCCGAGGTGGATGGCGATGGTCTGTTGCAGCTTTGTGATGGACGCACGCAGGTCGTTGACTCTTGCTCGGGCTGCAGCACGCAGGTTCTGCTTGGCCTCGATCGTGCCAAGAAGGGCGTTTTCCTGCGTCTTGATGGACTCGTAATCGCTGTACATCTTTTCGAGCACTGCGCCCTTCATGGCTCGACTCAATGTGTTCGTCGGTAGCTGCGCAACCTGCACCCGAAGGTCAAGGATCTCGCTGCTCAGGGTGCTTACACGTTCCGCCTCGGCCGACAGCTGGAGTTGTTTGGCCTTGAGCTCGCGTGTCTTTTCACTGGCAGCTGCGACCTCGGGACTTTCTTCTCCGCCTTCGTGTTCTCTTAAGGAGTCGGTGTACTTGAGGAACTCCGCTTCCACTTTCGCAAAGTGTGCCACAAGCTCCTGCCGTGGGGTGAGCTCGACCATGGGACCTGCGTCATTGGCTGCGATGCCGGCGGGCTCCGCCCCGCCTGACGCAGTCTGCGGTGTGTCGGTCGTCGCACCACCCAAGGGGGAACCTTCGGCGGTGGTGGACGTTGCAGTGGCAGACTCGGTTGCCGTGCCGGAAGCAGTCTGCGGGGTGGGATCGGTGGTCGGGCCCTCCGAGGCGGCCGCTTCGACTTGCGCGGTGGCACCTTCGGCAGCATTCTCCGGTGCTTGGTGTTCCTCGGCGACGCTCTGTGCGATGGAGGTCTGCTCACCGATGGCCGAGGTCCGGAATGCCACCCAGTCACTTGGCTCCATGGCAATCCGAAGTCGGAGGTCGGTCATGACCGAACGCTTCAGCTTGAGCTGAACGGAGTCGCTCGCACCCGCGCCGGCGCTTTGGGCGCTGCGGTCGAGGAGCGCTTCCGCAGACTTGCCGGCCACGACCGCATCAGCCACCTCGTCAGCATGTCGTTCATACGCATCACCGGCCTGTCCAACTCCGCCCTTCAATGACACCCCGCGGCGTTGCTGGACGACGTGTGCGGCCTCGTGCGCCGCGGTGTGGAGTTCGGGGCTGCCTGCGAATGCGATGTTGTGACCCGTCGCGTACGCGGTGGCGCCCATCGCGGTGGCGGAGTCGCGCGCCGCGGTGTCGGTGTGCGCTCGGATGCTGCTCACATCGTGTCGTCCGAAGGCGGCTTGAATGGTGCCAAGGTGGGGAAGGGGACCACCCGCACCCGAGGTGCCGGCTTCGGCGAGCCGATGCACTTCGCCCTGAATCGCGCCCTCTGCACTTTGTACCGGGGGGACGGCAGTATTTTGGGAGACGGGCGTCTCCGCGCTCGAGTGGGAGGAGGGCATCGTGTCTGCAAGCGGCAGACCCAGGTGCTCTATCTGATGGGCTGTGCCGGCGAGAGTGGCCTCCTGATTGGGCTCACGAGTGTGACTGGAGCCTTCGGATTGTGTGGCGCTGCGGGTGGATTGCTTTTGTGGAACGCGTGCTGTTCTGGCCATGATTGGTACGTCCGGTTGGGGATGCGTTCCGGGGGATGCGACCGGCGGCGACAGCTAGTTTGACGACGGAAGGAGGAGACGGCCGGTTTCCTGCCATTGGGCTGAAGGGTGACTCTATCGCGTTTCATCCGGTCAGTTGAAGCGCCTGTGTTTTTGGCCGCACCGTTTACCGGCCCCAGCCCTCAAGCTCTCGGGGCGAGAGGGGGCGACGCTGCTGGGTCATCCAAGTGCGCACAGCGTCGGCAATCACGGCCATGGTCACGGGATGCGGGGCGTCCTCGGAAGCGCTTCGAGACGATGCAAGGAATGCCGCACGGATGGCAACGGCCCTCACTCCCGCTCCCGTCAATTGAAGCTGGGCGAGCCGATCATAGTCGAGGCCTGCTCTGGGCACTTCCTCGGGGAAGATCGTGGTCCAAAGTTGCTTTCTGAGCTCCCGTGAGGGGAACGCGAAACGCACTACGGAGTGGAATCGTCGCTGGAATGCGGCATCGAGCTGGTCTTCGAGGTTTGTGGTGAGGATGGCAAGTCCGCCGTACGATTCGATGCGCTGAAGCAGAAAGCCGACCTCCCCGAGTTCCGGGATCGAGAGTTCGGTAGTGGCGAGCTCCGGGTCGAGGTTGCTCTGGCGGGGGTTACTGCCGCGAAGGAATTCCTCGCGGTTACTCCAGCCGTCCTCATCGAAATCCGTATCAGCGTCGGCAGCATCGGCCTCAAGGCCATGGAGTCGCTCCCACCAGTCCGGGAGGCCGTCCCCATCGGTGTCGGTGCGGTCTCCCTCGACGAGAAGATCGAGGCGATACGCATCGGCCCGGTTGGCGAAGCTAAGGCTGTAGAATTCCGTGCTTCCGTCAGGGAGGGTAGCAGGCTGCCCATCGATCTGGATGGATGTGATCTCAAAGTTGGTGCTGGAGCGGCCTACAGCCAAGTAGTCGTCCAGCCGCCGGGACGCGGGTAGGTAGGCGAGGGGCACCTTGAGACGATAGGAATAGGGCTTGGTGACTCCCCGGCCGACGGGGCGCAGGGGTGTTTCCAGAGTGACCCGGTTGGCCTCGTTGCTCTCGCTGGCAAAGGTGATGGAGAGGGTGCCTGATTGCAGCAGGTTTGTGCCGGCACCCCCGGTCTGGCGCACCTGCCCGTAAAAGGACACGTGACCATCGGTGAAGCCCTGTCCCATAAGCGGTGGAGCCATGAGCGCGAGGAGCAGCATCACCGGAGCGGGGAGAAAAATCAGTTTCATTGCGGTAGGGAATGGTTGCGGTGGAGAAGGGGAGGATGGGACTTACTGGCCCTGGTGAGAGTAGGTCTTAAAGTGGATCTTAATATCCGAGATGGTGTCGGTGAGGGTAGAAAGCCCCTCCGTTGCATCACCGAGCAGACCCGCGCCTGGGATGATCAGCAGCCACCGGGAATTCCAGACCGAGCGGCCAATGAGCCGGCTGTCGTATTGCATTTCGCTGTCGTCGGCCTCAGCACCGCCATCATCGTGGTAGATGCGGAAGTCCCCATGGCGGCGCAGGTCGGAGAAGCTTCCATCCACCCCGTCGAGGGTGGGGACAAACCCGGGCGCCGTGAGATCAGCCCCGTTGATCACGTAGGGGACCGGGATCCGCTGCTCCACGATATCCCAGGCTCGTACCTCGGGTTCGTTTTCGCTGGAGGTGCGCAGGAAGTCGGTGCCCACTGGCACGAGGTAGGCCCGCGGGGTGGTCGAGAGACCAGCGGAGTTGTAGTTTTCCATCCAGACGCCCATGGCCCGGATCTTGGTCGCAAAATTCGCCGTGCTATAGCTGTGATCTCCCGGGCCCAGAGGTCTGCCGAAGAAGTTAAGGCCCGGTTCGATGTGGCTGCTGAATTCGATCACGAGCCCGGGTTGGGCATCTCCCGAGGTAGTTTCAAAGGGGCGGCAATAGCGTCGGAATTCGGGAAGGGCGTTGAGGTCCTCAACGCAGCGGGCCTTGAGGGCCTCTGCCCAGCGCTCATCACTGGAATCCTCCTCTGACCCAATGCGGAAGAGCTCACTACGGAGAGACAGCTTCTCGGTGGCAGACTGAGGAGCACGAAGCCCGAGCTGACCCTTCAGGACCCCAAAGTTGGCCTGGAGAGTGGCCAGAATTTCTGCCAATCCCCCTTGTCCAACCTGGGGCTCTCCGTCAACCCAGAGCCCGAGCTGGCGCTCTTTGACGATCTGGTCCAGTAAGGTCCCCGGAGCTGCGGGATTCCCGGGATCAAGGCTGGTTTCATAATCATAGGCCTTGGCAGCCAGCCAGGTGTAGCGGGCGGCATGGTTGAAGGCGGTCTGGTATTTACCCATGGCCTCGTTGCGGGTCAGGCGGAAGATCATGTCCTCGTAGCGGTTTTCCTGAACAGAGGCAGCGAGGACCTTATTAAAGGCTTCTCTCTTGCGCAGCAGGCTAAACCCAGTGTTTAGATGGGTGAAATACGTCTGGCGCAGAATCTCCAGTCTTTGGAGGTGTCCTCCAAGTTGGGCGAGAAGTGGCCCGTTGCTGCCAGAGAGGTTTTCGAACTCTGCGAGGGCTCCTTCGATGGTCGCTTGGTTGTCGATACGCCCAAGATCGCGCTCAAATTCGGCGACCACTTGATTCCTTATTAGGTCGACAGCCTTTGCCGCAATTTGGGCGACTCGTTCGCCTAATTCTAATCCCGTTGTTACCGCTGGTTTAGTAAACTTAACCGCAGCACGAGCTCCAGAGAGGACGTCAGTTGAAAATCCAATCGAAGTAGAAAAGGCTTCCGACGTAGCTTCAATGACTTCTCCGGCGGTCGTCTTTACCCCGTCTAGAGCTATCGCAATCATCTCTTGGAGAGCTATGATGGAATCGGCTGCTGCATTGAGACCCTGAATGATATCGCCGATAC
>CAJWOS010000426.1 GCA_913044235.1 uncultured Pseudomonadota bacterium | reverse complement strand
CCGCAGATGCCCCACCGACGCGGTTCTATACCGACCCGGTCGGGGTACTCTCCGTAGATCCGCTCCATCTCGATGAGATCGACCCGAGTGAGTTCGACATCCCCATCGTGGTCAACGACGACGTGATTCGTTGGATGAAGTACTTCACGGGGCGAGGCCGAAAGTACTATGCAAAGTGGCTGGGCCGCAGCTCGCACTACCGGCCAATGATGTACGAAAAGCTCGAGGCGGCAGGCCTTCCCAGAGACCTTGTCTACCTGAGTATGATCGAGAGTGGATACGCCACCCACGCGTACTCCAGCGCTGCCGCCGCCGGTCTTTGGCAGTTCATCACGCCGACCGCCCGCGAGTGGGGGCTCCGCGTCGACTACTGGGTTGATGAGCGCCGAGACCCCGAGATGGCCACCGATGCGGCGGTCAAGTTTCTTGGTCACCTGAACAAAAAGTTCGGTCACTGGTATCTGGCGTGGGCTGCGTATAATGGGGGGCCAGGACGCGTCTCGCGAGCCATTTCGCGCCATGGGACGAAAGACTTCTACACACTCGTGGCGCGCAACGCATTCCCCGCCGAGACCGACAACTACGTACCAAAGCTCGTGGCTGCGGCCATCATCGGCCACCATCCGGAGCGCTACGGCTTCACCGACATCGCATACCAGTCGCGCCTCGAGTATGACTCTGTTGAGGTCGGTCCTGGCGTCAGTATCGACGTCCTGGCAAAATGCGCAGGCATCTCGGTGGAAGAGTTCCAGCGTCTCAACCCCCACCTTCGCCGCTTTGCCATTCCCCCTGACGGGAAAAAGCACACGCTTCGCGTTCCCAAGGGTGACGGTCGCAGCTTCCTTGCTTCCTTGGACAAGGTACCCCCATCCAAGCGCCTCACCTACGTCACGCACCGCGTGGTGAAGGGAGAGTCGCTCGGACGCATCGCGAGCCGATACGGCGTCTCCGTTGCCGCAGTCCAACGCACGAACAACATCAACAATCCAAACCGCATTTACGTCGGGATGGAGTTGGTGATCCCCACCAACGGTGCATCTCCTGCCGCGCTCGCCAAGGCAACTTCGCGCTCCAATCCAAAGTCGAAGTCGCTCACGTCCTCAGCGGGCAAGAGCAAGCCCAAGGCCAAGACTCGGAAGGTCACGCATGTGGTCCGCAAGGGCGAGGCGCTCTCCAGCATCGCCACCCGATATGGCGTGCGCACGTCGGACGTCATGCGCTGGAATGGCATCAAGAATGCCAACCGGGTGTACGTGGGACAGAAGCTGACGATCTACGACAAGACCGCTTCCTGGGCCACCTACACGGTTCGCAGTGGCGACAACCTCGGACTGATCGCCAAACGAAACGGCTGTAGCGTGAGCGATCTACGCAGCTGGAACAACCTCACCTCCTCGCGCATCTACCCTGGGCAGAAGCTGAAGATTCGGCGGTAGCGATGTCCGAGGAGCACTGGAGGCATCCTGCTCCCCTCGCATACGGCACCCAAGCAAGTCCCACACGCGAACCTGCCCGGCTACGTCCTTTGTGGGGGGCGCAGCCGTCGGATGGGGCGTGACAAAGCTCTGATTCGTCCAGACCGGTCCGGACCGACCTTTGCTGAGTGCGCCGCCCTCGTGCTGGAGGATGCCGGGCTGCATCCGGTACACCTGGTGGGTCGCCAGCGAGCCCTGCAGGCACTCTCCATCCCCGTCCTCCGCGACCCTGTGGGCGCGGGCCACCATCCACTCTTCGGGTTTGCTACCGCCCTCGCGGATGCCGCTCATCGAGGAGCGCGTTTTGCCATTCTGGTCCCTTGCGATGTTCCGGCACTGCGAACGGAGACAGTGATCGCGCTCGCCCGATGCTCTGGTGCGGCCGTCGCCGAGTGCGATGGACAAATTCAGCCGATGTTCGCACTGGTACCCGTCGACTGGGGGCCTGCTGCACTGGAGGCTGCGCATGCGGGATGGTCGGCACGGCGCTTCTTGGATCGCCCGGACGTTGCCCGTGTTCGACTGGCCGCCCCCGCACTCTCGGACATCGACACGCCCGACGATTTCGCGAAGTGGATGCGCAGGCGCACACGCGGCCAGTAGGATGGCGCTTCGCCGGTACACACCCCGACACCCCTGGGACACACGCCATGGCCGACAGCATTCTCGTCCTCTACGCTGCGGAAGCCCCGAGCGAGACCGCCGGTATTCGCACCATTCTGCCAACCGACGATGCCCTCCAGTCAGCCGTCGAGGGTGCCGCACAAGGGGCCGTATTGGCAATCGGAGGCGATGCCTTCACGCCCCCGGTCTCATGGCGCCGATGGGTCCGGCAGCTCCCCCGGTATCGCCAGGGCCTCGGCGATGCGGTGCGCCATGCACTCGTGCAACAAGGGCACCCCGGAGCGCCGCTGATCGCTGTCGATGGCGCGGTGGAGAATGGTCGCATCGTTCTCGTTGCACCCGACGATGCTGCCGTTCGAGATGCCGCTCTCGGTCTACTGTCCGAACTATCCGGAGCCGACCGAGTGTCCGTTCCCGCGCTGGATACCGAGAGCATCCTGGCAGTCGCTCCGGCAGAGATGCTGTTGGACGATGACTCCGACGCTCCCGGGCTGTCTGAGCCCGAACCCCACGCACCCGCCCGCGTCTCTTCGGTCACCACCACGGCGCCAGCCGCGAGTCACCAAGCCGCAAAGCCATCCACCCACGCGACCATCTGGCAGCAGGCCCTGGAGTCACTCGGCTGGCGGCTCGATCATGAGCGGTGGGGACAGCTCCCCGACGCCTTGAACCGAATGGCACCAGTGCGACAGGTCCTGGCATCCGCCGGTGAGCGACGACTGATCCTTTCCGACGATGGAAAGGTACGACTCGCCTGCGGCTTCCCCGACTTGCGGCGTGCAGACTCAAAGGTGCTGGCCATTTCAATCGAGCAAGACTGGCAGGGGCGTGACGTCTTGGAAGTCCTGGTACTCCATCGGCATCCAAACCCGACTGGAACCTGCACCGAGGCTGGAACCTGGACCCCCGCTTCCAACTTGATGGCGGGTCCACTTTGCGAAGACCGTACGGGAAAAGCTTCCGACGCCGGAGGCGAAATCTTCGCAGTGGAAGGGCGAACCGTGTACCTGCGCCGAGGGTCGCGCGTGTTCGCCTGGGACGGCCGTAGCGAGCAGGCCATGGGAACCACCAGCCAGGCCCTGGCATCGCTTGTGCTTCGCTGGTCCCAGATGTGAAGCCGTGAACTTCGCGGGCCGCTCCCCGAACTTGGATACCGATTTCGCGGCAGAACGGGTTAGTTCCGCGGCCTCCGTGGAGTCCCCATGTCTACCGGTGAACGCGCCGACAACCCAGCCCATGCTGTCCTCGAACCCGCGGCTACCCGCGTCCGTGACCCGCGCAGTGGGCGCAGCGTCTGGCTCGCGAAGCTGGTGACAAACGCTCACTTTCCAGACGACAGCACCCTGCGGTTCACCCTGAGCACGACACCGCAACACACCGAAGCAGACCGCGAGAAAATGACCGCCAACCTGCGGCGTCAGCTGACGAAGCTCGGATGGAAGGGGGAAGTGGTCATGGACCACTCCGTCCAGAACGCAGAAGCGACCATGGACGACCCTCTCGCGAACAAGGCGTCGCCATCAAGCAGCCCCACGCCACGGCCGTTCCCAGGCTCCGCGCCAAAGTCTTCCGGGACTTCGGGCGACCCGATCCGTGGAATGTCCGGCCCTGGCATGGGGGCCCATGGTGGTCCGGTGCAGAAGAAGCCCCTCAAGGGCGTGCGGCACATCTTGGCGGTGGCATCCGGCAAGGGTGGCGTGGGCAAGTCTACGGTGTCGACCAACCTCGCAGTAGGGCTCGCCCGCCTGGGGTTCAAGGTCGGCCTGATGGACGCCGACATCTACGGCCCCAGCCTACCCACCATGATGAAGGTCAAAGGCAAGCCCTTCGCCAACGACGACCGCCGAATCATTCCGCTCGAGTCGTACCAGGTGAAGTGCATGTCGATCGGGTTCCTGGTCGAGGATGACCAACCCATCATCTGGCGAGGTCCGATGGTGATGGGAGTGGTGAGACAGTTTCTCCAGGATGTCGCCTGGGACCCACTCGATGTTTTGATCATCGACCTTCCTCCAGGCACGGGCGACGCCCAGCTCACAATGATTCAAGCGGTCGACCTGTCCGGTTCGGTCGTGGTCACCACCCCTCAGGATGTGGCAGTCCTCGACGCCGTGCGGGGGATGGAGATGTTCAAGAGCCTCAATGTTCCGGTGATCGGGGTGGTGGAGAACATGAGCTATCTCACCCTGCCGGACGGACAGCAGATCCATCCTTTCGGGCAAGGGGGCGGTCAAGCGACCGCAGAGCGCTATGCAGTGCCGCTTCTCGCAAAGCTCCCTCTCGACAGCGCCATCCGCGAAGGCGGTGACCAGGGCCGGCCGGTCGTGCTGGACCATGGTGAGTCGGCGGATGCCCTGATGGCAGTCGCCCGCACTGTCGCGATCAAACTCGCTCTGTGACAGGGCTTCTGCCGACACCCACCCTCACCAGAAGGCAGCCCCTGGTCGACCGACTGGGCCGCGTGCACACCTACCTGCGAGTGAGCGTCACAGACCGCTGCAACTTCCGTTGCGTGTACTGCATGCCCCCTGAAGGCCTCAACTGGCAGCCTCGTGAAGATCTTCTCACTTACGAAGAGATCGGCCGACTCGTCGGCGTCTTTGCCGAGATGGGAGTGCAAAAGGTGCGCTTGACCGGCGGCGAGCCTACCGTCCGGTCCGACATCGAAGCATTGATCGCCCAGATCGCATCCTGCAAAGGCATTCTCGACCTCGCGATGACCACCAATGGCCACACATTGGCGCGACTTGCCCCCCGCCTTGCCCGCGCTGGCCTCAATCGAATCAACGTGTCACTCGACACCCTGCGGCCCGAGCGCTTTGGGCGCGTGACGCGAGGCGGACAGCTCACTCGTGTGCTCGAGGGGATTGAGGCGGCCCGCCAAGCCGGCATCACTCCCATCAAGATCAACGTAGTCCTGATGAAAGATGAAAACGACGACGAACTGTTCGAGCTCGTGGAGTATTTCGCGCAGTGGGCCCAGGACACAGAGCTTCGCTTCATCGAGTACATGCCGTTCGGCAAGCGGCGCCATGGAACGGTCCCATCCCACAGCCTGCGGGACCGCCTCTCCCAGCAGTACACCCTGTGCGCCCAACCTCAACACGGCACCAGCGCAGGTCCTGCAAGCACCTGGACCCTGGCGGAAAACAGCTTGAAAGTCGGCTTCATCAGCCCACTTTCCGAGCACTTCTGCGCTACATGCAACCGGCTGCGGCTCATGTGCGACGGACACCTGCGCACCTGCCTCGCACACGACGACACACCGTCTCTGCGCGATCTGCTTCGGAGCGGAGCGACCGACCATGCCCTTGAGGATGCGATCCGCGCGATGGTGTATGCGAAACCCGACGGGCATGATGCGCAAATCAATGGCGGCACGCACTTCGAAGGTGTGATGACCCGAATCGGCGGCTGATGCCGGCGGCAGCGCCTTCGAAGCTCGTGCAGAAATCCAGCACTCGCCGTGCCGAGTAGCGCGTGGGGAAACTGCAGGGTTACGCCGGCTGGCCGTCTCGGCCGTCGGATGATTACCGATCGGCCAGGCACACGGACTGGAGGCGCAGATGGCGTGGGTTTTGATGTTGTTGGCTGCAGGAGCATTCGCGGCGCTCGGTTCCATGGCGTGGGGCGGGAAGCTTGGCCTGTTGGCCATCATCCTCCTGTCGCTGTCCAGCGGACTGTACTTCTCTGGCCGCTCCTTCCTGCCGCCACAGAAGCGAAAAGCGCCCGATGGCATCGCCAAAGTGCTCTTTACGATTGTGGGCATCATGGCGCTCTTGCGGCATCCCATCGAGGTGGAAGGACAAGGCGCCCTTCCGGTATACGCGGCCATCGCCGAATACATCGACAAGGTCGACTCCAGCACGTTCCTCATGTTCGCCGTCGTGGCCATGGCTGTGAAGTTCGCCGGGGTCATCACCTCTGCCTATGCTTGGCACCTGTTGCTGGTCGGACAGGGCATCCGGTACCCCTTCTGGCAGAAGATCATGACCGCGTTCCTGATCGGTCGGTTCATCGGAACGTTCCTCCCATCGACCATCGGGCTCGACGGCTACACGCTCTACGAAGCCGGTCGCTACTCCAACCGCTGGGCACGGGCCCTCACCGCAAAAACCCTCGAGAAGTTCATCGGTGTCACCGGCCTGTTCATGAGCATGCTCGTCACGCTCCCCTTTGGCTATCAGGTCATCGTAGACGTCGTAGAGTCGGCGGGTAGGCCTGACGCGGCACCGAAGCTTGCCGGGATCATCGCCATCATCGCCGGG
>CAJWOS010000425.1 GCA_913044235.1 uncultured Pseudomonadota bacterium | reverse complement strand
CCGCCGCGGCGGCTCGGCGGCCACCGGAGACGGGAGGTGCTCAGCGGCCGCCGGTGAGGTGCTTGCACAGCACGGCGATGAACTCGCCCTTCTCCATGCAGCCGCGGCACTCCGCCTTCGGGTCGACGCCCATCGAGGTAAGCTCGGCGCGGATCTTCTTCATGGTCCAGAAGCCCGCGCGAGACATCCACGAACAGGAACGTCCCTCCCTGCGGACGGGGAAGCAGGAGCCGATCTGCAGCGGCATTCCCGGCAGCCTGGTAGGACGCCTTCGCATGTGCCACCCAAGGCGGACCGATGGTCGGCTCCAGGATGGCGCAAGCAGCCAATTGTGATGGCAGAGGGGCGGCGTACGATGCATGCATTGCCATCTTCCGCAGCGCTCCCCGCATGTTCGGGCGGTCCGGTGTGACGACATAGCCCACCCGGCAACCGGCGAGGCCATGCGCCTTGGAGAAGCTGAATGCCGAAAATGTGCGCTCAGGGGCAAAGGTGGAGATGGGGACGACGTCGGGTCCGTAGCTGTACAGCTCGTAGACCTCGTCGGCCCAGATCCACAGATCATGGGCGCGCGCAAACTGAGCGAGCGCCTGCAGGACCGCAGGTGGAAGGACCGCACCCGTGGGGTTGCTCGGTGAGTTCAGGTACAGCGCAACCGTGCGCTCGGTCAGGTGGGTGGCCGCTCGAGCGACCGCCTCCTCGGGCGTGGGGATGGCCGAACGACTTGAGCCCGGAACAAACGCCGCAGCATCGTAGAAGGGTACATCCACCGGCCGACCGCCTACACTGCGCACAATTCCCGGAAAGAGCGGCCAGTACGGAGCGAGCACCAACACTTCTTCGCCTGGCTCTAGCGTGGCACCTGCCACCGCATGCCACGCACCGGTGGCCCCGAGGGTGACCAGAATGCGGTCTACGCTCACGCCCCGATGTGCGGCGAGCGCTTGAAGCAGTGGGGGGTGTCCGGTCGGCGGCGGATAGCGGTGCAATCCTGGATGATCGGCCACCGTGAGGTCTTCCATCCGGGCACCCACCGGGGGCTCCATCCAGGTGTCGCCCACATGCAGAGGGTAGCGCTCGCCTTTGATGGCGGCGATCCGATGCGCCAAGCGGGAAAATACGCTCGACGGCATGGTGCCAACGGTCGTCGAGAGATTCGGGAT
The DNA here is from genome assembly GCA_913044235.1 of uncultured Pseudomonadota bacterium. Taxonomy (GTDB): domain Bacteria; phylum Myxococcota_A; class UBA796; order UBA796; family UBA2385; genus CAJWOS01. The sequence goes on along the minus strand of CAJWOS010000425.1, from coordinate 5,213 downwards.
GCGGGGCAAGAGACCTCCAGGAAGCCCGACGGTAGCAAAGGGGAGCGCGAAGGGGATCGAGCCCGCCCAGTGTGGATGGTTCTGCACCCTCTTGGGCTGCGATCTGCGGCGCAGCCCGAGGTGGCAGACCCGGTCGAAAGCGGCAGCGAAGCGCCGGACACGACTCGATGAGACACCGCACGATTGACGCATGCCGATGGTCGATGGGCGGTTAAGTCGCCGCCATGTCGACCCCAACTCGCCTGCGATTCTTCACCCCGACCGAAGCCTCCGTGGCCCTGGCCCGGGTCCTGCCGAAGCTCGAACGCGCCGCACGGTCGCTCGGGACGTACCGTCAACTGCGTGATCGCCTCGAGACCAACGAAGCGATGGACGAAGACGCACGAATCGCCGTGGCAAACGAAGTCGCTCGACAGCGTGACCTCATCCACACCGCTGTGGAAGAGATCAACGACGAGGGCGTAGAGGTTGCCGGCATCGACCCGCCAGCACTCGCCTTCCCCGCGCTACTCGCCGGGCGCGAAGTAGTGCTGAGCTGGAAGTACGGCGAACGGGCCGTGGCGTGGTGGCACGAGCGGGACGATGGCCCGGCCGGCCGCAAGCCCATCGCCGGTTTCGACTCCGGACTCTGGGAGTGGCTCAACTGAGCCCCGAATCCCACCGAGCCTGAAGCTGCGGCAATAGGCCTCGGGCCCACAGAATGGGGGGCTGAGTGCGCTCCGACTCACCACCCATCGGTCGCCACCGGGGCCGGTGTCGCGGATTGTTCCGATAGTTTACAAGTGGGTGGATTGCCCCTAACCGCCCTTCCATAGAGCGCTTTCCAAGATATTTATCGCGGATCATTCTTTGCAGAGCGCGCCAAGGGGGGGCCAAGATTCACGCGACCGAATAGTGACTCAACAATGGGTCACGCTTGGCCACGGGAGCACCATGTCCGAATCCATCATTTCCACTGAAGCATCGCGCGGCACGGCAGGTGATCGCGCGGCTGAACCCACCCAACGCTCGTTCTCCGACCGGATCACGGCGTTTGCGGCCGACCTCTGGTGGACGGGGCGCCCAGAGGCACACCAGCTCTGGCAGGACCTCGATCCGCTGCTCTACGACGACGTCGATCACAATCCCGGCGCCATGATCGCGGAAGGTGCGCTGGAGAAGATGCCAAAGGGCTGGAAGGCGAGAGCAGAAAAACTGCTCGCTCAATATGCCGAGCGTCTCGCCGCCCCATTCCGCAAGGATGTCCCCCAGACGGCCTACATGTGCATGGAGTACGGCCTGCACGAGAGTGTGCCCATCTATTCGGGTGGTCTCGGGATGCTGGCCGGCGATCACCTCCGAAGTGCGGCCGACCTCGATCTTCCGCTCGTCGCCGTGGGCTTCCTCTGGCGCGAAGGCTACTTCCGTCAGGTGATTCGTGACGGACAACAGGGAGCGGCCTTCTGTCCGCGCAACGCCGACCGCTTGCCGGTGCGACCTGTGCTCGACACCAACGGCGAGCCCATCGTGGTGCACGCGCCGAACGGCTCATCCACCATCGCCGTGCGCGCATGGGAAGCCAGACTTGCCAAGGTGCGCCTGCTGCTGCTCGACACCGACCTCAACGAAAACGCCCAAGAGATCCGTGATCTCACCGGCCGTCTGTATGGCGGCGACTCCCGCACACGTCTGCTGCAGGAAGTGGTGCTTGGTATCGGAGGTGCACGGATGCTGCGCGCTGCCGGTCTGGAGCCCGAGGTGTACCACCTCAACGAAGGGCATGCGGCCTTCGTTACCCTTGAGCTCTGGGCGCGGGGACTCGCGGAAGGCCTCAAGCCATCTGTTGCTTGGCGCCGCGTGAGCGAGCGGTGCGTGTTCACCACGCATACACCGGTTCCTGCCGGTCATGACCGCTTCCACTGGCACTTGGTCGACCCGGTACTCGGTGCCTGGCGTCATCGTCTCGGTCTGCCTCCGGGCGCATTCATGGACCGAGGCCGCGAGGTTCCGGGCGACGTTGATGAAGCTCTTTGCATGACCGTTCTTGGCATGCGTGGAAGCCGTGAGATCAACGGTGTAAGCAAGCTCCATGGCGAAGTCACACGGGAAATGTGGCAACGCTTGCCGATGGTTGAGCAGGTCACGAGCGTCACCAATGGCGTGCATCCTGGTGCATGGCTCACACCAGAGACCAAGGCCCTGTGGGATCGCCACTTGCCAGGTTGGGAAGCGGAGCTCTCCAACCCCGAGTTCTGGAAGGCACTCAAAAAGGTCTCGCCAAAGGCCATTCTCCGGGCCCGCGATGCACGTCGCAAGCGGCTGGTCAAGGACATCCGCCAACGGGTTGGTCGCAAGGTGCTCGACCCGAAGCGACTGACCATCGGCTTTGCCCGGCGCTTCGCCACGTACAAGCGCGGTGACCTGTTGTTCGCTGACCCTGACCGCCTCGAGCGTCTGCTCGACCAAGGCGTTCAGGTGGTCTACGCCGGCAAGGCCCACCCTGCCGACCGGTTGGGGCAGGCCATCATCTCGAACATCCTCTCCTTTGTTCGGCAGCCTCGGTTCCGCGACCGGATCGTCTTCCTGTCGGACTACGACATGGCGATCGGTCGACTGCTCACCGGGTGTTGCGATGTGTGGCTCAACAACCCCCGCCGCCCGCGCGAGGCCAGTGGCACGAGTGGACAAAAGGCAGCGATGAACGGCAACCTCAACCTGTCAATCCTCGACGGTTGGTGGCCCGAAGCATTCGACGGGGACAACGGCTGGGCCATCGAAAATGGTCGCGCACCAGAGTTCGTCGAAGAAGATGCCACCATCCCTGAGCTGGACGACGCCGACGCCCTGGGCCTCTACAAAATCCTCGAAGAGAGCGTTGTTCCAGCCTTTGCCAACAATGCTCGCTGGGCGGAAATGAGCGCGCACGCAATGGCCACGTGCGCACCGGTGTTCAACACGCATCGGATGGTGGAGGACTACGCCCGCGATCTGTACAGCACCGAATCCGGACGCTAGAGGCGAGGGTCGACTGTGCCGCTGGCGACCCTCCCGGTCGCGAGTGGTGGCCCAAGTCGCCTTCGGAGCCTGGAATGTCCGACGCCCGTGTCGCCGTAGATGCCGCACGGCTGTTGCGTTCCGCGATCTCCGAAGTCGACGGCGATGAAGTCTTCGCCATCGGCGACGTCGAAGATGGCCAAATTGTTCGGGTCGAGATCACTTGCCGGGGCACGCAGGATCAGGTGCCCGCTCTGCTGGGACGTCCCCGTCCCGGACAAGTGGTGATTCACAACCACCCTTCCGGGAATCTGCAGCCCTCCGAGGCCGACCTTCATCTCGCTGGCCGGTATGGAGAGGCGGGCGTCGGGGTGGTCATTGTCGACAACACCGTCGAGCGAAGCCGCTGGGTGGTCGAGCCCCATGTGTCGGCGGCGGTGGCTGTCCCTGACGCAGACGTCGACCGTGTCTTTCAAGTCGCCCTGCCTCGCGTGATGCCCGGACACGAAGCCCGTTCCGGACAGCTCGACATGGCCAGATCCGTGGCCAGATCCCTCAACGAAAACGAAATCAGCATTCTCGAGGCGGGCACAGGCACCGGGAAGTCTCTAGCCTATCTGGTACCCGCAGCGCTCTGGGCAAAGGCCAACAACAGCAAGGTCGTCGTCGCCACCCACACGCTCACGCTGCAGGGTCAGCTGGCCTCGAGCGATCTCCCCGTCCTCAAGAAGGCCGGCGTCGACGTGTCCTGGGCCACGCTTCGCGGAAGGAGCAACTACGTCTGTCGTCGGAAGCTCGTGGAAAACGCCATCGAGGCGGGAGTCGACCCAGCTCCGCTGACCGGTGATGCACCGCGCAGCCTGTCCACTCCTGAAGACGAAGACCACGATGCTGCCGCACGGGCTCGAATGCTGCTTCATCTCGTGCGTGCCGCGAGTCAAGGTGAAGGACACCGACAAGCGCTTCAGTTCTCCGTCGATCCAGATGTCTGGGAAGACGTGCGATCGGACCACGACCAGACCCTTCGCGCTCGGTGCCCACACTTCGACGCCTGCTTTTATTATCAGGCCCGTCGCAAGGCGGCCGATGCACACGTTCTGGTGGTCAACCACCACCTGGTCCTCGCCGATCTCCACATCAAGTCGGAGTCTGGAGGGGACGGCATCCTGCCCAAATTCGACCGCCTGATTCTCGACGAAGGACACCACCTCGAGGGAGCAGCCACGAGCCTCTTGCGGGAACAGCTCACCGCACGCTCCGTGACCCGAGCCCTGACCCGACTGGGGGGCAGCAAGACCCGCAAGGGTAGCCTACACCGACTCTACAAGCGGTTCGGTGGCCCCGGCAGCCCTCTCGATGAGATCGAGCGCGAGCGCTTCTCCCGTACCGCGGGCATCTTGTTGTCGATGCTGCCCAAGGTGAAGCAGCAGACCGAGAGCACGCTCGAGGGGCTGGCCAGTGCCCTCCTGCATGCCACCGATGCGCCACTCCGACTCACCCCAAAGCTCCGTGAGGATCCCCTCTGGGCAAGCACAATCGAGCCAGCACTGACCGACCTCGCCGGCATGCTTGGCCAGTGTGCCCGGCACATGGATCGACTCGCCGATCTGCTCGATGGACTGCCACCGCGCGACCGGCTCGCGGAACCCCAGCCGGTGTTCGAGCTCACCCGTGTACACCGCCTGCTGGGTGGCCATGCCCGCCTATGCGCCGAGTTCACGCAGGATCCCACCACGGACAGTCCACCAGCGGTCCAGTGGTTCGAGCCTGCCCGAAACCGCCGGGGGCCCTCCACCGCAGCGGTGGTCTCGGCTCCGCTTGATGTGGGGCCCATTCTCCGCCGCACGCTCTTCGATCCGCTGGCCACCACTGTCGTCACGTCGGCCACACTCGCCGTTCGGGGTCAGTTCGAGCACTTCCGTGCCCGTGTTGGGCTGGAGCGCCCTCCGCCCTCTTCTGCATCCCATCGAGAAGACCTTGAGCTGGACGCCATCCTCGGCGATCTCTCACTGGATGGCCCAACCACCGATACCGAAGACATCGCCACCCAAATCTTTCCGTCTCCCTTCGATTACGCGCGGCAGGCGATGCTCGGGTTGCCCCGCGATCTCCCACCCCCCGATGCTCCCGACTGGGCATCCGTGATCGAACGCGCCACCACGGCAGCACTGCATGTGGCGCGCGGCGGGGCTTTCGTGTTGTGCACGAGCTTCGCGATGGTGGACCGTCTCCACGCCCAC
>CAJWOS010000424.1 GCA_913044235.1 uncultured Pseudomonadota bacterium | reverse complement strand
CAGGGCGGCCAGACGCCAGCGCGGCTCGAGGTCGGGCTTGATGTGCGCGGCGATCTCCTCGACCACCAGACTGTGCTGGGCGACCGAGAAGCCGTGCTCGCCCACGGTCTGCCCGTTCCAGCGCGCCACGCGCGCCAGGCCATGGGCGATGTCCTCGATCTCGATGTCCATCGGCGACGGATCGAGCAGGTCGAGCCGACGTCCGGAGAGCATCCTTTGCCATGCGCGGGGCGGTCCGCCCCTTTGCAGCCCTTTGGCCACGCGTTCGTTCCTTGTGATGAAGTCGGTTGACTGGCGCATCGGTTGCGAAAGATCAATGAGCGGTTCGCCGTCATCTGTGGAAATGCCCTCAAAAGGGAGTTCGATCATGAGTTGGGCGAGAATCATGGTTCCGCTGGCCGGAACCCCGAACGACCAAGGCGTCCTGACCTCCGCCGCGACCCTCGCGACGAGGACCAGGACGGAATCTCGGGTGAACGGAACCGGGTGTGGGACCCCGAGACCCAGGACATGGCCACGGGGCGCTTTGGCTGGAAAGCAGAAGAGCCCACCATCCTGGCGCAGGCGGCTGCCGCCTTCGCAGGCGACTTGGGCGTGACCACCACCCTCGCGCCCAACGACGACTGCACGGAGTACCAGACGGCATGCCAGGAGGCTCTCTCCGGAGGCGATCCAGAGTTCGAAGACGACCTCCTCACGAGGATTGCGGTCTACTCCCTCGCAGTCGCAGTTCCGGTCCGGCGCGGCTGGGAAGAGGAAAACCTTCTCCGCGGTAAGTGGCTCTTCAACGACGCGGGCTGTACCGGTTGCCACACCCCTTCCCACACAACCGGGGTGGAAGCGCCCATCTCCGAATTCGAAGACCTTCGCATCTGGCCGTACACCGATCTGCTGCTCCACGACATGGGCCCCGATCTGGCAGACGGTCGCCCCTCGTATGCTGCCGACGGAAACGAGTGGCGCACCCCACCCTTGTGGGGTCTGGGACTGGTTCCAGACGTGAACGGCCACGACAACCTCCTCCACGATGGCCGCGCGCGCGGCTTCGCAGAGGCCATCCTTTGGCATGGCGGTGAAGCCGAGCAGAGCATGCTCGCGTTCCGCGCCATGGAAGCCTCAGATCGCGATGACCTCGTGGCATTCCTGGAGTCTCTCTGATGGGCAAACGAACCTCCGCCCTCCTTGCCTTGACCGTCTCCATGGCTGCGTGCGCATCGGGCGACCCGGCACAGAGCAAGTCCGACAGCGGCGTCGACGAGCAGCGTGCCTGGCCGAGCGTGCTCGAGTCGATCGGCAACACCATCGTGATGCCTCGTCTTGAGGCCACCACCGCTGCGGCGAACCAGCTCTCCAGCACCGCCGACGCCTTCTGTGCAGCCCCAGACGCCGATGGCTTGGCCGCATCCCAGGCCGCCTGGAGTGATCTGATGGGCGTCTGGAAGCATGGCGAGGCCGGCCAGTTCGGTCCTGTGTGGATGGAGCCGTGGCGGGTCGGGCCGAAGGTCGACTTCTGGCCCGCGCGGCCCGACAACATCCAAGAAATTCTCGATGAGTCGTTCGAGCTGACCGCAGAGTCCGTCTCTGGCCTTGGAACCATCCACCGCGGTCTGCCCGTGCTCGACTGGATTTTGTTTGCAGAAGGAGACGACTCGCTCGCCGCCTTCTCCGACCCCAGCACTGGCGAGCGACGCTGCAGCTACCTCACCGCTTTGGCTGGCGACACCGCCAACCAGATGATCATCCTCCACGATGCATGGGATCCGGCCGGCGCCAACTACCTGGCGAACTACCTCAGTCCTGGTCCCACCACCGACTTCATGTCCACGCGCGAGACGATGGACGAGCTGGTCAACCGCGCTATTTTTGCCGTGGAAAACGTCCGGCTCTTGAAGCTAGGCAAGCCGGCCGGCCAGTCTTCGGGCGGGACCCCACAACTCGAACGGGTAGAATCCCCCCAGTCCGGGCGATCTTTGCAGAATGCGCTCGACACCCTCGCTGGCGTGGAGAGCGTTGTGCTCGGCGACTATGCCGGTGCAGACGGTCCGGGACTCCTCGACGCAGTCTCCGATCCAGAGCGCCGGGCCGAGATCCAGAGCGCATTCGACATGCGCTATACCGCCGCCGTGGCAGCCATCGAAGTGGTTCCTCCACCGCTCACAGAGTCGATCTACACCCACTCCGCTGAGCTCACGGACGCCACCAACGCAGTGCGCGAGCTGCAGGTGGTGCTTCAGGTCGACCTCGCACAGGCGCTCGCAGTCACGATCCGCTTCAACGACACCGACGGAGACTGAGCTCGTGGCCCCGATTCGCCGGCTCTGGCGGCGGTCCGGGGAGCCAATCTCCGCATCTGGACTTATCGCATTCCGCGTGGCCATCGGTATCTTGATGGCTCTGGTCCCTGCACGAATGGTTCTGTACGGCTGGGTGGAGCCCCTGTTCGTGATGCCCACCGTTCGTCTTCCCTATGCAGGCTTCGAGTGGGTGCCCCGCCCAGGGCCCTCTCTCCTGTATGGCTTGCTGGCGGCGCAATTCCTCGGCGGCCTGCTGCTGGCCGCGGGCGTGTGGACCCGTGCAGCTGCGGCCGCCTTCTTCCTGGCGTTTACATGGGTGGAGCTGATCGATCAGTCCACCTACCTGAATCATTACTACCTCCTCTCCCTGCTCACCTTGCTCCTGGCCATCCTTCCAGTCCATGCGAAGTGGCCCGGCCCCGTCACCATTCCCCGATACGCCATGCTGTGGCTCCGCGCGCAGGTGGCGGTGGTCTACATCTTCGCGGGCATCGCAAAACTGAACACCGACTGGTTGCTGCATGGTGAGCCCATGCGCACCTGGCTGGCTGGACTCACCCACCTGCCACTGATCGGCCCGTACGCCGACGACCCCCGCCTCGCCCTGTTGATGTCGGTGGCTGGGTGCATCTACGACCTCAGCATTGTGGGTCTGCTCCTCTGGCGACGGTCCAGAGGCTTCGCGCTGATCACGGTGGTGGTGTTCCATGGACTCACCAGTCTGTTGTTTCCCATTGGGCTGTTTCCGTGGCTGATGATCGCTGCAAGCACATTGTTTTGCGAGCCAGACTGGCCGGACCGACTGCTCGGACGTGCCCGGCGGGCCCAACCATCCCAGACACACACCATGCCCACATCCATGGCGGTGGTGATGGCAGGATGGATGGTCCTTCAGGTGGCCTTGCCCGCGCGAGGCTGGTTTCAGCCTGGGCACCAGAACTGGACCGAGCGCGGATTTCGGTTTGCGTGGCGGGTGATGCTGATCGAGAAGACCGGACTGGTGGACTTTCGCGTGGTGGATCCCAACACGGGACGACAGTGGACCGTGCTGCCCTCGGAGCACCTCTCTCCCATTCAGCATCGCCTGATGCGCACCCAGCCCGACATGATTGCTCGATTTGCCCGCCATCTCGCCCACGAGTGGTCGGTGCGAGAGGGAGTGGAAGTGGCGGTGTATGCCGATGCCTACTGCAGCCTCAACGGACGGCCCACACAGCGTCTCGTCGATCCCACGGTGGACCTGTCGGTCGCGCCCTCCGAGCTGCCCGACCACTGGATCGTACCCCTCGAGCCCGATTCCTGAGCCCGCGCGGCCGGGTCGTCGCCCCAACCGTCAGTCAGCGAAGCCATCTTCCCGGAGGATCCAGGTGTAGCCGTCCACCTTCTTCATGGTGGTCTCGGAGCCACCGCCTTCGCCACGGGATGCGGTTCGATACGCCACGATCTCACCCGTGTCCTTGCGCCGCGACACCGTGAACGACTGGCTCCAGAGCGTGTCCCACTGCTCTACGTTCGGGCTGTCCACCGAAGCCCGCTCCAGCCCGGTCGCTCCGGGGCGGTCCGGCGCGTCCGACCACTGCAGCGACGCAGCGTCCGGCGGCGTGAACCACGTGCCGCGCGTGAACGAAGCCAGGATCCAGTAGGCCTCCACCACGTTGCACCCACCGATGATGAAGGTGTTCTCCTCTCCGGGGTGGGCGTTGGGGCGGACCGGATCATCGCCTTCAAGGCTGTCGTAGTGGCCGTGGCTCAGCAGCACCATTCCGTGGGGCGCCAGCAGCGACCGCATCCGCTCAAGCGCCGAGCTGCCTGACGGCTCCATGAAGGACTGCAGCGTCTCCCGGCCCGTGGGAACAAAGGAGAGCGGTCCCGGCATCGGGTCGGCCACCACCGTGGCCAGATCCACCCACCGGGCGGACTGCTCGAGCAGCAGCTGGTCGCCCTGTCGAACCTCGATGTAGGGCCAGCCAGACTTCGGATCCCCGCTGGGAAACACCTGATAGGTCGCGTCGGCATTCCGAAAGGTGTGGATCTCATCGTTCATGCGGCCCACCCTCTCGAGCGCACCGCCCGAGAGCACCAGGTCGGGCTCCGCCGAGAGAGGCTTGCTCCGAGACCACGATGCATACCGACGCGTGCCGTCTGCCGTGCGGTCGAGCCAGATCTTGAACTTCGTGGTCTCGATGTACACCAGGGGCGCGGCGAAGTCCTGAAGGGACGGGTGCAGGACGGCCCGAACCTGCTCGACCAGCGCGAGGCGGTCGGCCTTCTCTGCCGAAGACTCATGGGCGATGGCCTGGATGATGTCTTCGTCTTCATCAACCCACAGGCCCTCGTACGCCCGACCCCGCCAGCCGTAGTGGCTCCACTGATTCGGCTTCGATGCGATGATCTTCGCCTGGAAGGCTTCATCAAAGATCTGGTGGTACCGGGCCACGAAGTCGGCGGGTTGCCGCAGCCTCGACAGGGGGAAGGGTCGCTTCAACGGATACCGCACCCGCTCGGCCAGCGCCGCGACCCGGCCCTCCCGCATGAGCGTGATCACCTGCTCCGGATAGCGCTCGCTCTCGGGCATGTCGGACGCCGGCGACTCGCGTTCGGGCACCACCGGAGCCAGGGCCTGCACTGCGTCGAACGGCTCCGTCACCACCGGCTCCGTCACCACCGGCTCCGCCGAGACCGGCTTCTTCGACATGGCTTCCGCCGATACAGACTCGGCGGAGACCGGCGTGACCGGACCTGCAGACTCACACGCCAGCATCAGCCCACACAGAGCAAGAAACACAGACGGCTTCACGGCAAGACCTCCATTGGAACCCGAATCATGGCCACGATGCGGGACCACCAACCCTTCCCACCGGCGCCGTATCGCTCCATCCGAAACAGGCACACGTGCCGGCGAGCTCACAGGCGGAACAGCTTCGAAAACTTCGCGAAGACCATCTGCTCCTGCAGACCCGAAAGATCAGGGTTTGCCTCATCGACGGCGCTGTTCCAGGTCGCGCCCAAGTAGGCTTCCGTACCGGGGGACTTCAGCCATGTGAGCAGCACACTAGCAAAGACGGGCTCCACATCGACCACATCGGTGCGCGCGGTCGCACCCACCACCCGCATGCCCCACTCGCGGGTGAGCTGCACGTTCATGCGGGCGTAGAGCCGACTCGCCTGCTCGAGGATCTGATCTTCCGGCCGGTACCACTGGTGCACATAGAAGGTGTCGACCCGAAGGCGCGTGGTGGGACGAAGCGTAATGTCGGCGTTGCCCGTCCAAGAACGAGCCGGGATGAGGTCGGCAAAGTCCAGCTCTTTGGCCGTGGTCATGCTGCTGGAGACCGACAGGGCATTGTTGATTCTCCCGCTGTAGTCCACGCCCGCAGACCACCCGCTCATGGTCACGCCCTGCTGTTCATAGGTGCGCAATTCCCCTGCGAGACTGGGGCGATGCACCCCATTGAGCACGAATTCGTTGCCCGCCCCCACACTGCGCTGGGCATCGCCATCGCGCTCCTCGAAGAAACCAGCCGCCACTTCCGGTTGGTAGGTGCTCCGTCCGCCGGCCAGCTCGAACCGATGGTTGAGCACGCCACCACCGCGGGTGATGCCCGACTGGTTGAGGAAGCCGACCTCGTTGCGAAACCCTTCGGAGACATCCGAGATGAACAGGCTGCCGCCCGTGCCGAGTGGTGGACTGCGGCGCACAGAGATGGACTCGGTCACCCCCGAGATGCTGTCGACGTCATCGCCGGAGACCGAGCCACCTGCATGCCCTGCGATGGTCCAGGTCTCGCCGATGGGAACCTGCGCATCCACGATCGCGAGGTCGTTGGCACCGCCCGTGGATGGGGGGGCGGCTGAGCCGTCGTCGGGCCCCAAGAAGCTCGGAGCCTGCAGCACACGCTTGTCGGCGATCGAGATGCCCACATAGCCCTTCTCGACCACATCGAAGCGGGTCCGGAGGAAGGTGGTCGAGGCCACCCGGTCGGTGAGGTCCTCTTCCTCGAAGCCCGGCGAGCCGAGCTCGTGCACGGTTGACTGGGGAGCGTGGTCCAGCGCATGCAGGAAGCCGATGCCCAACAAGCCCTGCCGACCGGAAAGCTTGAGGCCGTAGACCGGGTCGACCACCGAGCGGGTGTAGAGCGTCTCGGTGTTGTCGGTATAGGCCTCGA
>CAJWOS010000423.1 GCA_913044235.1 uncultured Pseudomonadota bacterium | reverse complement strand
CGCGCATCCGTGGGCGCGAGCTCCACACCGGACTGGGTCCACAGAAAGGGCGGCGCGCCCGCCACGGAGCGCCGGTATGGCGTGGCGTAGGTGCGGAGAGTGAACCGCACAGGAATGGTGACAATCCCGCCGCCACGGAGGGTGGTGAGGTACTCCTCGCGGGCCTCCTCGACAGTCTTCAGATCGGTCGGCTGACGCAACATCGCTGCGGAAGAGGTGGCCGAAGAAAACGTACGACTCCAGACAATGGGCAGCTCGGGTGTGAGGCGGGTGATGCGCGCCCGAAGCACCAGGAACTGCCCCTGCGCCTCGACATCCACAAAGAGCGCATGGGAACCACCGCCGTCGCCGACTCGGGCGAGGACGTCGGGTTGGTCAATCCCGCGAGAGACCACCGTTCCGTCCGGTCCTGAGTGCACCACGGTGCCGCTGCAGCTTGGGCAGTGCACGAGGCGAACATGGGTGTCGGGATTCGCGATCAAAACGCTGGAGAGGTGGTTCTCGATCAGTGCCTGCATTCCGGTACCGAGTCCCACAGGCACGCTCACATCGGCCAGCACCACCGCAGTGGGCTCTGCAAAGAGCGGCGCGGTCTTCCACGTGAGCGCCAGCTCGTCGAGCAGATCAAATGCCGCAAGCTGGATCTCGCCAGCCACCTGAGCGCGCGCGCGTTCTAGCTGGGCGCGCTGAATGGCGTCGTCGGATGCGCTCGCATTCGCCGGGGCCGCGGCGAGGGCAAACACAAAGCCAGCCAGGAGTGCACTCATCGCAGCCACATCCAACGCCCATCCGCGCAAATCCCCGCCTGCAGGTCGGTCTGGCGGGGATCACGCACCAAGACTGCCACCAGTGCATCCCCAGCAGCCAGGCTCCCCATCGATGCGTAGCGCTCGCAGGCACCGGCATACGCTCGCTCGGGCGGCAGCTGCGACAACACCACCACATCCTGCGCGGTCAGCAGCGGGCGACGGTCCGATACGGCAAAGCCCGCCGCCAGCAAGGAGTCCTGCGTCGCAAACCGGATCTTATGGGCCATCGCACCGTGCGGATAATGCACCTCCACGAGCAGCGAGCGCGCTCGGAGGTCCGGGCGCCCCCCCAATACGGCCTGGGCGATGGACGCCGCCTCGGACTCGAGGTGGGTCAGGACCGCCTCATCGCGGGACTGTCGCAGCCCCTCCCGAAAGACCTTCTCCGAGCAGACCTCCAAGCCGCGCGTGAAGTACGCGCCCCGCGGATGGGGCTCGGCGAGCAAATCGGGATGGGTCTCGGCGCCCTGACGCTGGTCGACGGGAGTGCAAATGACCGACCGTGTGCTGGCTTTCGATCGGAAGACGCCAGGAGCACTCCATCCGGGGAACAGGATGGACATCACGCCCGACAACAGCTGCGGCGCCGCAATCATCGACGCCCCGCAGGGTCGACCACCGGCTGAAGCTGGAGCGCTTCGCGGCGCAAGCGCGCATTGAACACAAGCTGTGTGAGCTGGCCATAGAGGTCGGCCGACAGGTCGTTGGAAGCCGCTTCGCCGGTGAGGCGGTCTTCCGGTTCGCGCGTGAACTTGTCGAGAATCCAGTTGCCGGTCCAGACCCCGGCACCGAATCGCTCCACGAGCCGCCCCCGATAGCGGTCGGACGCCAACAGGAATCCCGAAGCATCTCGTACCACCACCCGCTGGGTGAACGTGGTCTCTCGCACCATGGGCACGATGCTGAACGAAAACCAGCACATCGCGTAGGTGATGGGATGGCTCCTCTTGAGCACCGCCTCGACCTCGAGCTCGAGGACCAGATCGGCAGCTCGCGCCGTCTCGTCGGTCCCCGGAGCCAATCCAGCATCTGCGCCGCCCAGGGCTGGATCTTCGATGAAGGTCTGGACCGATGCGCCCTGGTTCTCAAACAACACAGCCATCCGCTGGCACAAGATCGAGGCCTGAGCCGGCTTCAGTCCCTTCCCCGGCACGCAGTACACGTGAAGGCGCATGTCGGGAAAGTTGCGCATCGTGGGATCCACGACCACGGGATCGTGCAGACCCGTGAGCGGCTGATAGCTCCGAACGCAGGCCGATAAGGCCAAGAGACACCCCAAGGCCCCTGCAAACACCAGACGGGGCCACCATGCCGCGCGACCGGGTTGGCGGGATGCAAGGATGCGCACGCTCCACGAGAGCGCCAGCCTTGGATGGTTCCCCACGACCGACGCCCGATGGAGCTTAGACACTCTGCCCACATTCCCGCAAGTCACGCGCCAGCAATTCGGTCCCCCTCGACCGGCGACCCTCCGCTTCGGCTCACAGGCGTCGACGGGAGCGACGAGGTGCTTCGAGCGGGCGATCTGGCACCGCGAGCGGGCGGTCGTCGGTCCAGACCACGAGTCCCCGACGAGACTGGAGCGGAAGCTCTCCTGCGAGCACAATGATCTGTCCACCGTACACCCGGCGCGGCGGGCGCCCACCGATCGCAGTCATCGCCCATCGCTCAGGGGGCGACCATCCCACCGTGCGATCCGTCTCGCCACCGGCAGTAGACAGCTCGAAAGCCAGCGCGAGCTCCTCCGCCGGCCGCAGATCGATCCCGACCACGCCCGATGCATAGGTGATGGATGCCGCAGAGAGATCCAGCGGGCGGCCGTTGAGCGTGCCCCAGACCAGACGCACCGGCCCCTGCTCGTCCACACCAAGGGAGAGATCCTTCGAGAGCACGTACAGCCCCCGCCGCGCACTCCCCGGTCGACCGTCTCCTCCCCGGTGCAGAACCATCCCCATCCCGTACACCTTGCCACCTCGCTCGCCCGCCTCGGTCCAACCCTGCAGGACCCCCGACGCGACGGGAGCTCCGACCGACCACTCCCCTCCGCCCACCGACTCGGTCTGCGGAGGGATGGCCTGACCACGCCCCGCAACCTGCAGCACCGCGTTCGCTTCATCGCTTCGCGCCCGCAGATGCCACTGCTCCAACCGGTCTCCGGAGCCTCGCAGCAGATCGGTATCCAGCGTGACCGAGCGCCCATCTGGCGCACGCTCGGTGGCCGTGGGGGCGCTCCATCGCACGTATCGAATCGGCTCGCCGGCCAGCGGCCACTGGTCGACCTCAATGCGTCCCTGCCCGCGCAAAATCCCGGTGTTGCCAACCGTGACCCGCGCATCGATCACCGAGCCCTCCGCGGTGACCCCAAGCAGTTCCCAGCGCTCCGTGTAGGTGACGGCCTCGGATGGCGACTCGGCCGCACACCCCCAAAAGGACAAAAAAACAGCCCACAACCATGGCATGGTGTGCTTCATGGACAAATCTCCATGCGTCGTTCCGCCAGGACCGACGCAAGCTCGGCGTCGTGCTCGGCCACGGACAGCATCAACGGCGGCGGGCCCTCGCAGGACCACTTGCGGGCATCTCGAACGTGGTTCACCCGGTCATGAAACAGGCCTCGACCGCTCCGACGACAGATCTCCCGCTCGGCCGATGGCCAGCCGTCGCAAAAGGACCGGTCGAGTGGAAACTGGCGTCCGAGCAAAAATCGCGACGCCGCAATCCAAGGTCGCTCGTCGTCGGCGGCAAAGTCCATGTCTGCTGCGGCAAGGGTCACTGCGCTCGCCCAGGTCTGCGAGTCATCCGTGGGACCGGCGAGCTGGGGAATCAATGCGGTCCAGGCATGCATCCGACAGTCTTCAGCAAAGCGTCCTGCGCGCAGGCACCGTCGAGCATCCCGGCTGCGCTCCGCCAACTGGAACCAGCACTCGTCACCGCTCAAGCCGTCGAGAGACGCGCACAGCGCTTCCGCCCCGCTCGGATTGGTCCGCGCCATTCGCTCGACCCCCTGGATCACACAGTCTCCCCGCACCGCTTCCGTGCGCAGGACGGCACACAACTCCAGTGCGGCATCGGGCGTTTCCGCGACTGCCGCGAGCACGTCGGGCAGCGCTCGGGCATCGGCCACGCGTGCCGCAGGCCCAGGCGCCGTGGGGCACCCCGAGATCCATGCGGTCAAAATGACGGGATACCGCTGTGGCAAGGGTTCATTCTCTGGTCTGCACCACCGTCCGGCGGCACCTCCACCCTACCCGAATCCACTCCGAGCGGTGGTTCGGCATTCACCCAGGGCGAATCGCCGCGACGGCGCTCGAGCCCGTTCATGCAGGGATGCGCGACCAGCCCTCCCGGACGCGTTGGTGGAAGGCCACAAGCCCCTGCTCGTGTCGCGGAGACAGCGGTCCGGGGTCCATGCCTGCACCCAGCCCGCGCTGGACGGCTTCCACCAGTCGTCGGTCCTCCTCGGTCACTTCCTGGCTCGTGGCGATCGAGCGCGCCCGTTCCTCGAGCGAGCGATCGGCCGCAAACAAGTAGAGGTAATCGAGCCGCGTGCGTCCGCACGCCACGGGCACCATGCGCTCCACACACAGTCCTCCTGCGTACACATTGAGCGCAAGACCGGGCCACGCCCAGGCCCAGCACCCAGCACTGACCGCATCCGCGGTGCGTGGCGCGACCCGATGCTCCACCACAGGCCCATCGATATGGACGGTGTAGTCTGCGAGACGCACTTCCCGCGCCAGTCCGGGATGGGCGAACGGGATGTGGTAGCCCTCCAGATAGTTTTCCACATAAACCTTCCAGTCGCATGCGAGCTCGTGGCTGCTGCGGCTGTGCAGCTCCAAGCCCTCAAGGTCCCGGCCATCGAAGGTGCGCCGCAGCGCTGCCAGCAGTGCATCTGCGGACTCGGCCGGTGTCCCCCCCGGACACGCAAACACCAGGCCGCGCCACACCACGCTCGGGACTTCGACGAGCGACAGCTCAGGACAAGGCGCACCAAACTGGGGCGTCGCCAATAGGGTTCCCGTCAGGTCGTACTGCCAGCCGTGGTACCGGCATCGCAGCCGCGGCTGTCGCCGTAGGTGTTCGTCCGGCCAAATCAGCGGACCCGCCCGATGGCGACAGGCATTGAGGAACACGCGAACGCCAGCATCGCCGGTCTGGACCACGATGAGCGGCGTGCCTGCGATCGTGAACGAAACAACGTCTCCGCGATCGGAGATCTCGGCTTGATGAGCCACCACCCACCACCCCGGCAGCACAAGCTGCTCCCGATCTCGTTGCCACGCGGCTTCCGATGTGTACGCCTCGGCGGGAAGACCGACCTGCAAAGCCATGCCAACTCCGAGCGGCCCGAGACGAGTGCGTCTCTGCCAGCAGCACGTCCTCCGTATCGTGGTTCAGACCCCTCGCGCTCCGGACGCCCGGTCTTCCAGCCGCGTCTGCCGCTCGACCGACCGGCCACAAGCTCGGTCCGAGAAGCCCAATGCGTTACTCCGCTCGACCTTCTCCGAGACCACCGTGTCGTCTTCATCGCCCGCCCGAACCCCATCCTCAGCCCGCAAGACCCTTTGGCTGGTCGTCCGCGTGGGCATCACGGTGTGCGCACTGGGCTGGCTGTCTACTCAAGTCGATCTAAGCCGGATCGCCGCCATCCTGGCCACCGTCCCGCGCTGGGTGCTGATCACGCCGTTCGTCGCGCTCCTGGGCACCGCGGCCTTGCATGCCACTCGACTCACGCTTCTGCTCCAGGCCAGCGCGGTCAAGCTGCGATGGAACGAAGTGTTTTCGGTGGTGTTGCGAGCCGCCTTCGTGGGCGCCGTCTCTCCGCGCGGCGGTGCCGACATCGCTCGTGTCGCCTGGCTGTCCCGCGCCGCCGGACAGGTCGAGCCTGTCCTGGCCGCAGCCTTGGTGGGGCGCATCCTGGACCTCGTTCCCTGGCTGTTGATGCTGCTGTGGGGAATCGGGTCCGGCGTGCTGTCGCAAAATCCCCCACTCCTTGCATCGGCATCGCTGTTTTCGACCGTATTCGTCGTCGTCCTCGTCGCCACGGTCGTGCTTGGCACCTTCGGTCGTCCTCTGGCCGAGCGCCTTCCGTTGTTTCGCGCCCGGGCCTTGATGGTGACCGATGCGGTCCAGACCCTCGGCCGAAGCCCCCGACTTCTCGCATTGGTCGCCATTCTGGGACTCGGGGTTGGGGCGCTCAACGTGTGGAGCGTGTTTGTGGTGGCCACAGCCCTCGGCGCACACTTGCCCGTTGCCCATGCCATCGGTGTCGTTCCCGCGATGGACACGGTGATTTCCTTGCCGGTCACAATCTCCGGAGTCGGTCTGCGAGAAGGCGTGTTCGTGGTTGCTTTCGAACCCCGTGGACTCGACCAGGATGCTGCTGTAGCTGCCGCTTGGACCCGCTGGTCAGGCGAGATCGCCCGCGCACTGCTTGGCGGCGCGCTGTTCGCGATAGGGGGGCCTTCCCGCGCTGACCCGACGATGGGCTATGATGCTCACCCTCAGAACGACTCTGCACCGGAAACCGACGAATGACTGACTCAAACGCCATCTCCGTCCTCGTTGTAGAAGACGAACCGGACATCCGGGACCTCATCACGCTCAACCTTCGGCGCGAGGGCTACACCGTCTTCGACACCGACCACGGAGCCAAG
>CAJWOS010000422.1 GCA_913044235.1 uncultured Pseudomonadota bacterium | reverse complement strand
AACGATGTCCAACGCAAAGTTTTCAATGCTTGCCCTCACGTCAACACGCTGTTTGGCCGGGTGGGCGATTGCGATGGCGGAGTTCTCGATCCATCCGACTTCATCTCCGATGCGTGCATCCTAGCCGGGGTCGCTTCCATCCCGCAAGGCATGGTCGCACAAGACCAACCAGGAGCTGCGGCTGCCGCGGTCGTAGAGCAGACGCGCTCCTGCGGTGGGTGGCTCATCGGCATCGCCCTGCGTGAGCGTGGGGCGCGCGCCTTGCTCCAGTCGGCACACCAGCCACTCCACCTTCGACTGCAGAAGATCCCGACGAACCGCGGTTCTGCAGGTCTCCCGACGACGCTTGGTGCCGTCCCAGCAGACCTCCTGCACAGTGTTGAGCACAAAGCGGTCCCACTCCAGCTCCACCGACCGCTCCTTGGCCTGTTGCACCTCTCGTGCAGCATCGCCGCGAGCCTGCTCGGCTTCCGCCACCGCCAGGTTGGCCGAGTCCAGCGCGCGCGCCATCTTCCGCTTTTCCATGCCGAGTCGCTCGATCTCTTCGGTGGCAGCGCGAAGCTGCTCGTCGGCCGCAGCCAGAGAAGACTCCTGCGACTCCATCTCCACCCGAAGTCGGCGTACTTCCTGCAACAACGCGTTGGCTTCCGGGTCGTTCGAGCTCGCCGACGCGAGAACAGACTCGGCACCGGCCAGCCTCGCTTTGTCGACCGCCAGACGCTTTCGCGTTTCCAAGATGCGCTCTCGCTCTGCGAAAGCTGACTTCAATGTCTCCATCGTGGCCAGGTGTTCCACATCCATCGCGCGCTTGTCGGCCTGGCACTGCCGTCGATCGGCCAGTCGCTCCGCCTGCACGTCTGCTTCGATGGTCTCGCAGCGCAACCGCTCGGCAGCAAGCTCCGAGGACACGTCCTGCCGTTGCATCTCCAGCCATACCAGTCCGGCACCGGCACCCACGAGGCCGAGCCACGGCACGGCACGGCCCACCAGACGTGGGGACCACCAACGAGAGCGCGAGGAAGGTTCCATGGACCACCGATAGAGTTCTACACGGTCCTATTCGGACCGAGACGCCCCGACCATGTCAGAACATTCCAAGCCCAAGACATCGCCGGAATCCAGTGCCGATCGAGTCCGCTCCAATCGCAGCCGATAGCGGCTTGATCGAGCACACGACCCACGCCAAGTTCCCGCGCGCGACCGCGCACCAAACACGATAGGCGGGCCTTCCGGGGAGGCCAGCGAGCGTCCCGAGCAGGAGCCGTCGATTGACGCACGCAGCTTCCGTTCCCCCTGCCCTGCGGGCCGAGTTCGACGTTCAGGGTCTCATCGGAACTGGTTCGAGGGGCATGGTGTGGGCATGCAGCAGGCGGCATTCCGGGGGCCTGCGCGCCGTCAAAGCACTCCAACGGTACACCGCCGCCGATGCTGCGATCCTCAAGGCAGAGTTCCGGACCCTCTCGCGGTGTGCCCATCCACACATCGTGCGGGCCCACCGTCTCGTCTCGGGTCCAGGTCACTGCTGGTTCGAGATGGACCGCTTGCATGGCGTACGCATCACACGGTGGGCAGAAACACTCGGTCCGGGCTGGACCGATGCGACCGACCAGCGGTTTCGCCAAGTCGCAGCCCAGCTCGTCTCCGCCGTGCAACATGTGCACGCCCTGGGATGGCTGCATCGAGACATCAAGCCAGACAATCTCCACGTTGACGACGACGATAACGTGGTCCTCTTCGACTTCGACCTCGCCGGTCCCCGCTCCCTGGATTCGAGTCCTGGTCAAATCCTCGGCACGCCCGGATACCGTCCACCCGAACAGGCCCTCGGCCTCACGCTGGGACCTGCAGCAGACTGGTTTTCGGTGGGCTCCGTGCTCTATGAAATGCTCACAGGTCACCCACCCTACGGACGCCGACCGCGCGCATCTCTTCGGGCACAGCGCCGAGGACGGCCCACCGCGCTCCACACCCTTCGCCCCGAGATCCCAAGAGACATCACCGTCCTTGTTCGCGACCTCATCCACTCCGAGCCCAACCGGCGGCCCACGCACGAGCAGCTCGCCGATACCTTCCCCTCTCCCGTGCGGACCTCACCACCGCATCGCTTGAGCCGCGGCACCACCGATAATTTCCACAAGCTCCTGCAGCGACCGGGCCTGAACTGGATCGACCTGTGCGATGGCACCGCCGGGCGTCGGCGGGCGATGCTCGCCAGCGACCCTCCGGTTGCATGCTTCGACATCACAGTCCGTCTCGGCCTCGACGAGCAGATGCCACACGCCATCCTCGATGCCATCGCCGGAGAGACCGTGAGCCTGCTGCGCCGCATGCCTCGACCGATGCGGAGCGGCGGCTTGCCACGCGACCGCATGTCCCTCCTCGATGCATTTCCCGACTTTGTTCTCGTACCCGAGCTGTCGAGCTTCGGCGCAGGCCGGTCCACGGGTGCCGTCGGCCCTCTCGCATCGGTTCTCCACCGACTGTCGACTCGAGACCCCATCCGCCTCGTGCTTGAGGATTTCCATGCCATCCGCCCGATGGATGTGTCCGATCTCGCCCGACTGGTGGCGGCTCTCCCATCGAATTCAGCCATCAGCCTCATCGCCGAGGGGGATGCCCAAGACGCCGATGCACCGTCCGAGCCTCTGCGTCGGCTCAAGTCTCAAGTCGCGAACCACAGCACCCTGCGCATCCAGCCGGAATAGCACCCCTCACCCAAGCCGGTGTGGCACTTCAGTCCGTTTCCATCCGTCCGAGCCAGTCTTCCAGAATCACTGCGGCCGCGGCGCTGTAGATTCGCTGCTTCTGCTTTCGGGAATCGAGGCCCTGCGCATGCAGGCGTCGAGAGGCCTCCACGGTCGAGAACCGTTCGTCCTGATAGTCCACCTTGGCCCCGCGCTGGGCCAGAGCGTCACCCACCTGTCGAGCCAGTCGAGCGCTCCGGCCTTCGGCACCGTCCAGCTCCAGAGGCAGCCCAACGACCCAGGTCCGAATCCGTCCCCAAGCCTCCACGGTGGCCACCAGCCGTGGAACATCCCGCTTGAGACCCTCGCGTCGTAGGGTGAACTGTGGAGTGGCGATGGCCGGTCCTCGTGCAGAGGCTCGGGCCACGCCGATGGTCTTGGTGCCCACGTCGAGCGAAACGTACCACTCTGGATTCATGAGGTCCTCGCACGCGGAGGTGTGTAGCCGATGGGGGTCTGTCGGGCGCGCCAGCCAAGCGCTGCGCCATGCGTCTCCACCGATGCATCCGCATCCACCAGCGGAAGTGGATCGCCGGCAAGCCCCGAAAAGCGCTCCACCGCAGCGTCCCACCACGGCATCCGCCGCCACAAAACGGCATGATCCACAAATAGCGGACACGTGACATCGAGCCGCCCGCCATCCGGCAGCTCCAAAGCAAGGCGCCAAGCGTGCAGGCCGAGTCGAGCCATGCCGTAGGTCTCCCGCCACCATCGGTTGACCCGAGAGTCTCCATGGTAGCCATCGCGCAGCACAGGATGATGCAAGTCTCTCACGTGACGGCGCACCTGATGGTGTCTTCCGGTGAAGGGGAGGACATGCAGCAGAGAGCAGCGAGGCTCATGACTCCGACCGAGCAAGTGCACTTCCGAGTGGGCGTCTTTGAACGAACCGTCGGGGTACTTGATCGGCGAGTCGACCGTCACGGGAGCCTCGTGCTTGAACCAGCCCCGCACCATCGCCAGGTACGACTTCTGCCCCGCTGCCAGCGCCTTCGACAGCGGACCCGCCATCGACTGCCGGGTGGCAAATAGCTGGCAGCCCGAGGTGGCTCGATCGAGCCGATGCACCAGCCAAACCCGCCCACCCACTTGATCGCGTACCCGCTGCAGCATCGCATATTCCCGCGGATGCGCAGCATTGCGGTGGGAGATCACACGTGGTGGCTTCGCAACGACGAGCCAGCCATCGCCCGACGCCAGGACCACCAGCCGCGGGTGCCGATGGGCACGGGGCGGCGTGCCTCCGGCCGCAAGCAAGGCTTCAGACGCGCTTTCCATCTCACTCCGGAACCTGAGAGCGCGCGTTCTTAACGGCTCTCTCACCAATTGAGCGCCCGAAACGCTCGATTCTATGGGATGAAGTAATGGAAACAGGAGACGGCCCCGGCAGTGGTGGCCACAGGAGAACGAACCATGTCCGCTATGCTACTGCTTCTCGCAGCGCTTTCATCACCCGTCCAAGCGGAGACGCTCATCGAAGGGTGGTCGTACAACAACTTCCAGCAAGACGAGCCGTTCAACGGCCGCGATGGCTGGAGTGGTGGCTACTCCGCCGACGACTGGTGGGGATACTCCCAGAGCGACGAAGAAATCACCTGGGTCTTTCCCAGCACCGACGACTCGGGAGGCGACTGGGGTGATGGCGAGGCCCGCGACAACTGGTTGGTGCACGAAGAAGTCCGTGGCGATGACTCGATGTTCACCGCAGTGTTCGTAACGGAAGACGACGACACCTCGGGTGTCGTGCACCACCTCTCGAGCGACGACACCTTCTACGTCTTCACGGTCACCGGTGGTGGACGGGGGGCGAGCGGCCCGTTCACCGGCGTGGATGAGAGCGAAGCTGTGCTGGCGAAGGTCGACGGAGGACTTGTGACCATCCTCGCCACAGGCAATTTCAACTCCGAGACCAATGCCTGGTCCCGGCTTGCCCTGTCGGTAAACGACGGCGTCGTGACCGGTATGTTCTGGTACGACGGTCTCGAAGGCTTCGCCCCCGGAACCGCCGATGAGGTGCTATCGGCAACCGACGACGACCCGCTCCCCGCAGGGCAAGGTGGCTTCTACAGCTACAACGCTGGCGGATTCGACGACGGATGGCAGGCCTTCTCGCAGCCTTCCGAGCAATGGTGGGACGACGACGAAGACGGTGTTCCTGACGACCTGGACAACTGCGAGACCGACCCCAACCCAGACCAGTCCGACCTCGATGGAGACGGCATCGGCTCGGCCTGTGACACCGATGAAGTCAGCGGCGAGGGCGAGGGCGAGGGCGAGGGCGAGGGCGAAGGCGAGGGCGAAGGCGAAGGCGAGGGCGAAGGCACCGCCGACACCGCGGATCCGCTCTACGAGGCATCGTTCAAGGAAGGAGGCAGCGTGGCCGGATGTTCATGTGACGCCACGGGAGGGGCCATGGGCGGCCT
This sequence comes from uncultured Pseudomonadota bacterium, assembly GCA_913044235.1. GTDB lineage: Bacteria > Myxococcota_A > UBA796 > UBA796 > UBA2385 > CAJWOS01. The sequence goes on along the minus strand of CAJWOS010000422.1, from coordinate 1,305 downwards.
TGTGCTGGCTGGGCTCGCCGCATTCGCTCGTCGACGCCGCGAAGACTGATCTTTCTCGCCGCTCGTGGTCCGGCAAACGGTCGGCCACGGGCGGGCTTCAGCAGGTAGAGTCCGACCACGGGGATGCCCGGCGGCAAGCGGCGGCGAACAAAGCGCCCAGCCAGATCATCGACATGCCTCCTGCAGAGCCCGTGGTGCAGCCGCACCCCGCGGCCTCCTTGCCCGAGCGTCGCGTTCCTGAGGAACCGAACGCGGCCGTATCCTCTGCTGCAGCGGTGTCTTCGGTATCGGCTCCAAGGGACGCCGTGTCGTCGCCCGCCTCGCCGCCCGTGTCTTCGGGACCGGTTCCAAGCTGCACGGAATACCGGTAGGCAAACGTCTCCGTGTCGAAGTACCGGGTCTCCGACGTCCATGGCGCTACGACGAGCCAGACCGTCTGTCCATCGAGCCCGGTCAGTGTGGCCGAGCCGACGTGCTCGTCAAAGGCAACATCGTGGTAGGTCCGCGCGCTTCGCGTGGCAACCACCAGCTTCGCTCCCCACTGCGCCGCACTTCGACGGCTGCCTTGGGCCGCCCCATGCACTTCGACCGCAACTTGAGAAGCTGCTCCGATGTCGATGCGAATGGCGTTGTAGCCATACCGATAGGGCTCGAGGCCTGCCGGACCATCGATCTGCCCTCCCGTGCCTTCGGGGTCGACCTCCGCAGCCACGGTGTTGCCCGACTCCGAGTAGTACCGCTCATAGGCGTTGACGTAGTCTGCGTAGGCGTCGCCGTCGGGGTAGTCGAAGGTGGCCATGCGAGCCGCATGATCCAAAAACGCCTCTTCGAAGGAGAGACCGCGCTCGTCCATCAGCAGCTGCAACATCGAGAGCGGGTCGTCGGCCGGTGCGCGGGCAGTCCAGACGTCGCGAATCAGCTCCCGGTCTGCGGTGATCTCGGCCAGATGGAACGGTACGATGAACGACCCATACTGATAGAACTCCGGCAGCTCGCCACGCGTGGGGTAGTCGAAGAAGTTGACCGGGTAGTGGGGGAGATACGCATACGAAAACAGGAAGGTCGCGTAGTTGAGGTTCCCCGGGTAGACCGTGGACGATGCCCAAGTGGCACTGGCTTCCCAGAACCACGCGCTGTCTCCTGCGTAGGCGTAGCGCTCTGTGGCGCCCTGGATGGCGTGGTAAAACTCGTGTGCAGCCGTAATGTCGGCATATTCGGGGTCGTCGAGCGTTGACGCACCCACCACCACCATCGGCCACCCCTCCGGGTCCGACGAAAAGTATCCCGCGGCTCCCCCGTCTGACG
>CAJWOS010000421.1 GCA_913044235.1 uncultured Pseudomonadota bacterium | reverse complement strand
TTTGTGGGAGGAAATGAATATGGTGCGCGAAGCACGCTTGGCTAACCTTACGGATGGTGTAGTAGCTAAGTCAGCGTGGCCTACAGTGAAGCGCGTGCCTTCATGGTATGTATTAGCTGACAAGCCTGATGCCGTACGAGCGCTAGCACAGCTGGCTGGACGTGGTATTGCTCGCAAGGTCAGCACGCGGTCCCCAGAAGGCCGCCTGCTCGCCGGCATCCTCGCCAGCGATCTCCGCCACACGCGCGCCGAAGTCGGTCCAGCTGCCCAGTTCGTCGACCAGTCCGGCATCCTTCGCGGCCACGGCGAGGTCGCCATTGGCCGACGTGACCCACGCGGCGGGGGTCTGCGCGACGCGCTCGATCTCTATCTGGGGGCGTGCCTTCTTCACGCGCGCCTGCCATTCGTCCCACAGTTCGCCATAAAGCGCCTGCGCGTTCTCGCGCGCAGGCTCCGACATCGAATTGCCGAGGTAGGGCTCTACCGCCGAGCGGGTGTTGGCCACGGCCCAAGCCTCGGGACGACCATGGATGGTGGCCGTCTCGCGGGCCGCCGAGATCCAACTCTCGGCCATTCCGGTGAGCGCATCTTCATCGAGCCATGTGACCAGCTCCTCTTCATCGGCGAGGACTCGGTCGGAAAATTCGGAGTACAGCGACGAGAGACGCTGGTTCACCTGGGCCACCTTCGCGCGAGTGGCTTCATCGAGGTGAGCGCCAGCATCCTCGAACCGCTCGAGCAGTCGCTGGCACAGGCGCTGCTGCTCGGGGTTGAGCCCGTCGTCTCGGGAGATGACGCGAATCCGCTCGAATAGGGTGTTGTCGCCATACAGGTCGTCGCGACGGGCGGAGAGGCGCGGCTGCATGACGCGTCGGAGCGCGCGCAGCTCGGGGGTGGAGAAGCTGAGGCAGAAGTTGCTGTAGATCGAGACGACGCGGTCGAGATCGTCGCCCAAGCCGTCGAGAACCTTCACGGTGTTTTCGAATGTAGATGGTCCATCCACGTTTCGCAGTCGTGCGAGCTCTTCGTCTTCGGCGAGCATCGCAGCTTCGAGAGCGGCTTCCAGCAACGGCGTGGTCACCTCGTCGAGGGGCGGCGCGCCGGCCATCGGTCCGGTCCAGGGGAGAAGGAGCGGATTGTTGGCGTTCATGGAGGCTCCGAAGGCTGAGGGCGGCGACCGCTGGACGGGCGCATACCGTTTGCGGACGAAGCCTTATCGACTTTCATGGGCCCGGTGTAGTCCGCTGTGAAGACTTCCCCGAAGGCGGGAAAGATTCACATGGTCACCCTCGGGTTGGACTCGACGGCACCATGAGCACATGGGGGCAGGGTCATCGTGCCTACGGCAAGGGAACCGTGCCGGGGAGGGGCGAGGGGACAGCGAGCATTGCCACTGCGCGCACCGGGATGGGACGAGTTCGTGTGGCCGCCGCCAGATATCCATGGGACTTCGACCGGGAGTCCGGTCGCAGGAAGGGAGCCGGGTGGTCTTACCAGCGTACGCCCATCATCGCGCAGTTCAGTCCGCTTCCAATGCCCATCAGTGCAGCGGTCTCGCCTGGATTGAGCCAGCCTTTCTTGATGGAGCCGTCGAGCGCGAGGGGCACACCACAGGCGCCTACGTTTCCGATGTCGGGGTACACCCGCAGGGCGCGGTCCGGCGGTACCGACAGGGATGCGCACACCGCATCGTGGTTTGCCTTGCCCACTTGATGGAGGGCATAGCAAGTCATGTCTTCGTGTCCGAGTGCGAGCTCCGCCTGCATCTCCGACCATGCCTGGCTGGCGAGCTTCACGCCTTCCTTGAGCAGTGTGGTCGGATCGGTGGTCATCCGGTCGGGCGTGCCCACACACAGCCGGTTGTGTTCGGTGGCTGCCAGGATGTTGCCGCCGATGAAGCGATGCGTGGTGGTGGCGATGGAGTCATGCACCAGAAGCATCGCTGCGGAGGCACTTCCGAGGGTGAGCGTTGCGATGTTGTCGCGCATCTGACCCATGGTGGTGGTGGACTGCATGAGGCGTCGGACGGTCGAGCGCGTGACTTCGCGGCTGCCCTCGCCGGCGACGACGAGCCCCGCCCGGATCTGACCCAGCTCGATCATGTTCGCCACAACGGTCATCCCCGACAGGAAGCCCAGGCAGGCGTTGCCCACATCGAAGTTGAGGCAGGACCTGCCCAGATCGAGGTTACCGTGCACCAGGGCGGCGGTCGATGGCTCCAGATAGTCCTTGCACACGCTGGTATTCACCAGAATACCGATGTCGGACGGGTCGATCGAGGACTCGGCAAGCACCCTGCGAGCGGACAGGGTGGCAGCGTCGGACGGTTGCACGCCGGCATCCCAGAACCGGCGGGCACGAATCCCCGTGAGCAGCTCGAGAAAGCCGGGCTGCAGACCCAGACGCTGGTAGGTCCGGGCCATCATCCGCTCGAGGCTGTCCGTGGTGATGACCGTTTGGGGGACCTCGGTGACGAGGCCCTCGATGGCGACGTGTTGGTAGCGCATGGCACATGGGGAGGGGGAAGCGGTGACGCGGTTAACACAACATCTCCCTGCAAGGTGGAGACGAACATGTGCCACACGCTTCCGACGGGCCCTCGGATGGGCCTCCACTGCCGCATTGTGGGGTGCGTCTGGACCGTGTGTGCTGCGGTGGCTGGGTCAGGAGCCGGACTGGATGGTCAGCGCATCCCGCCGACGCTTCATCCGCTCTGTGATCTCGCCATGCCACTGTACGCGGACGGCAAAGCTCACGCCCTCGTCGTAGAAGCGAAAGGCCTTTTCGCGGAGCACTGCGGCTCGCTCGGCGAGCGTTTTTTTGTAGACGTCGGTCTGCTCGGCGGTCAGTCCACGCGGAGGCGGTGAGGCGATCAAGTCGTCATGGAGGGCGAGGTAGGCATCGCCGAGGACCATGATTCCGGCCAGTGCGTACTCGGGCTCGCCGGTCTTCGCGATGGCGATGACCTGCGCCTCGGCGGCTTTGAGGGCTTCGGCTCGCTTCACGAGGTTGCGCGCGCCTCGCTTGCTTCCCGGCAGAGGGATGGTGCCTGCATGCTCGAGGCTCTGGCGGGTGAGCACGAACCGTGCCCTTGAGCGTGCCCATCCATGCTCGGTTCCCTGGGCATCGAGCTGGTCCAGTGCACGGGTGATGCGACGGTTGCCTCTACGCTTGCCCAGGCTTGCTTCGGCCACGCCCAGCTCGAGGTCGACGACGGGGCGAACCGAGGTGTCGAGACTGTCGAGCTTTCGGAGACGGAGGGCAAGGGCGCGGGCTTCACCGTGGTAGCGGAGATCGTTGCTCGCGATGGCTTGCCGGTACAGGATGTCGCGAACGAGGCGCGGGTCTTCCGTTCGATCGGTCGCCGCAGCATACGCCTTCAGAGCGTCGCGGTATCGCTCCTGCAGCTCGAGACTCCGCCCGCGCTCGAACCACACCATGGCGGCATCGGTCTGTTCGACGAGGAAGTCGAGTCGAGCATCGGCCGCGGCAAAGTCGCGCACATCGATGCGCAGTCGGGCTTCTGCGAGCACATCTTCGGTTGGTTGCGCACGCCATACGTCGCGGAGCTCGGCTGGCGTGGGCGCGGGATCGGGGGCTGTGTCTTCGGTAGCTGGGGCGGCTTCTGCTTCGGCATCGTCTACTGGGGTCGCGAGGGTGTCCTGTTCTGGGGCTGGTTCCGAGGGGTCCGCTGTCGGCGCGGTATCTGGAGTGCCCTCGGTAGCGAAGGCAGGCAGCAGGAGTGCGAAGAGTGTGGGCAGCATGGGGCCTCCGGGCTGGGTGGGCCGCGTGGAGCGGATGACCGTATAGACCACCCGCCGCGTGATCGGTTGCGGTCATCGGCGGATTTTGCGCGATCCCCAACGAAAGAACCCCCCGATGGGTCGAAAAGAGACACACATCGGGGGGGACCCACCTTGGCCGTCGTTCTCGAAAACCTGGACCCCCTCAGTATAAGGGGGGCTCCAGGTCGTCGTTTCCGCCGTCCTCGCCAGAGAGGCGTGGCGTCCGCGACGAGAGACTAGATCCCAAGGATCAAGCACGGGGGCCGGGCTCCGAGAATCAGAACGCACCGGGTAGGCCCTACGAGTGTATCCCAGGCGTGGTCTGGTGCAGGAGCAACGATGGGAGATGCCGCGTGCGGGCCCGTGGGGGCGCACTTGGGCTGTGCATCTTGACGCGGGTTGCGCCATCCGGTACGGCGCGTGAACCTGCTGTCTGGGTCCGGAGGACGTTGCGCTCGTGTCGACACTGGCCATGTTCCTGGTTGCTTCCTACCTCGGCCTGCTCGGTGTGTTGTCGGCCTATGGGCTGCATCGACTGTTCATCCTGTGGCTGTATCGTCGGCACCGCCACGAAGTGCCTTGCGGTCGACCGCTCGAGGCGCTTCCTGTTGTTACCGTGCAGCTGCCGGTGTTCAACGAACGTGCAGTGGTGGAGCGCCTCATCAACGCAGCGTGTCGCCTGGACTGGCCCGCGCAGCGCCTGCAGATTCAGGTCCTCGATGACTCGACCGACGATACGGTTGCGCTCTCGAGAACGGTGGCACGTCGCTGGCGGACGCAGGGAATCGACGTACAGGTTCTCCATCGAAGGGACCGCATCGGCTACAAGGCCGGCGCCCTTGCGGCGGGCACGGAGGTGGCCCGTGGGGAGTTTCTCGCGGTCTTCGATGCCGACTTTGTGCCGCCTGCGGATTTTCTCCAGAGGGTGATGCCGCACTTCGAAAAGCGGCCCGACGTGGGCATGGTCCAAGCGCGGTGGGGACACCTCAACGAGCACTCAAACCTCCTCACTCGACTGGAGGCAGTGTTGCTCGATGGGCACTTTGTGCTGGAGCACACTGCGCGGCATCGGTCGGGTCGGTTCTTCAACTTCAACGGTACGGCTGGTGTCTGGCGTCGCCAATGCATCCACGCGGCCGGCGGCTGGCAGCACGACACGCTCACCGAAGACCTCGACCTGTCCTACCGGGCTCAGATGGCCGGATGGTCGTTCGTTTTTCTGACCAACCACGTGGTGCCGGCAGAGGTTCCCACCGACATGGCTGCGTTCAAGATCCAGCAACATCGCTGGGCCAAGGGCACGATCCAGACGGCCCGGAAGCTGCTGCGGACCATCCTGCAGGCGCCCCTTCCGCTACGGGTTCGATGCGAAGCCCTGGTGCACCTTTCGAGCAATCTGGCATACCCCTTCGTGCTCGGCCTCGCGATCTTGCTTCCCCCCACCATCTTCATTCGTGGACGGTCGGGGCTGACCGAGCTGCTCCTGCTCGACCTGCCGGCATTTTTGCTCTCCAGCGTGAGCGTGGCGGCGTTTTACCTGGCTGCGGAGCGCGAAGCCCATGGCACGGTGTGGGGGCGCGTTTGGCGCGTTCCCTTGGTGATGTCGCTCGGGATCGGGATGGCGGTGAGCCAGAGCATCGCGGTGCTTGAGGGACTCTTTGGCGACGACGTTACCTTCGTGCGCACGCCGAAGGCGGGCGATGTCGATGGAGAGGGGAGTCGGCTGCCCGCCTACCTCGCCAAGGTCGGCTGGAGTCCCTTTGTGGAGCTCGCGCTCGCCGGCTATCTCGCGCTCGCCACTGCACTGGTCATCGAGCGCGGTTGGTATGCCAGCGTGCCGTTCTTGATGCTGTTCGGGTTTGGGTTCGGATACGTCGGTCTCCTGTCGCTGCGGCCACTGTTGGTGCGGTCTGTACGTTGGATGCCGGTGGCAGACCCCGGACGCTGACCCGGAACCCGGCGCTTTTGGGGCGGGTGGCGGCCCCTTCGCTGGCGCTAGCGCTCCATGGTTTCCGTGGCGGCAAGCTGTGGCAGAGTGGTGAACGGCGCGGGCACGTGCAGGATCTCCGCACCCGTTGGTGGGGCCGCGGAAGAAGCGGGGATGCCCACGGCTCGCAGGGCAGAAGGGTCTTTGCATCCCCAGATCTCCAGCCGGTATCGACTGGCGAGCAGGGCGATCATGACCGCTCGCTGCGCGCCTGCTCCCGTGGGCGGTGGCCCGGAGAGTAGAGCCGACCAGGGCGGTGTGTGCGCGGCCATGGCGGCACAGAAGCCCGACTCGCTGCCCAGTCCTTCCGGCAGTCGGGCATGCAGCCGGATGGTCGCACCGGGAGCGATCGGCGGCGCGGGGGAGAGGGCCAGGTAGGTGGCGGCCCGACTGGCCTGGTAGAGCGAGCTGGCCTTCGAGTCCGGTACATCGAGCTGGACGGTGTCGTACAACCGCGGCACGGGGAACCAGGGGGACAGCCTCTGGGCTGCTGCAGCGATGAGCGCACGGGGCTCGCCGAAGCCCCACGCACCGCAGGCTGGAATCCAGACCAGTGCGTGGGTGCATCCGGCAGCTTCTCCGAGTGCATCGACAACCGCTCGGAATGGATTGCGAGCCACAGCACCCACCCGGACGCCGGATGCGGTCACGCGGTCTCGGTGATGCAGGGCTGCGATGGTCGCTCGGCTTCCGCAGCCGACCGATACGGCCTTGTGTCCGCCCGA
>CAJWOS010000420.1 GCA_913044235.1 uncultured Pseudomonadota bacterium | reverse complement strand
CCGCGGGCGGCCGCCGAGGGGGGCGCGGAGGTGATCCACATCGACCAGGTGAAGGCCGTGGACGAGGAGCAGATGGAGGAGATCAAGTCCGGGGTCCACGGCGACTCGCTGCTCCTGTTCCACCACCCGTCCTCGCTCTTCAGCGTCCAGGCGCTGGCCTTCCTGCAGGTCGTGGCCGAGAAGCTGGACGGGAACATCTGGGTCGGGTACATCGACTGCTCGCGGGAGGACCGCATGAGCGTGTGCATGAAGCACCACGTCCAGTTCGTGCCGGACATCCGCCTCTTCCGCGCCGATGGGTCGCGATACGAAGCCTGGTGGAACCGACCCGACGACCGACCACAGTTTGCCCAGACTGCTGGTTATGACGGCGCGCTCAATGCAGCGTTCGTGGCCCATCTGCGGGCACGACCTGACGTTCATCGAGTCCTCTTCAACGACCCGGCCGCCGCCGGCGCAACCCCTGCACGCGGCCATGACGACCACATGCATGTGTGCTTCGAGCCGCCCACCCGCAGCCCCAAGTCAAGCGCCACCCCCTGAACCCAACGCCCTTGCTGGACAACAATCGCGTGGCGATCGCCAAGGAGGAGCTTGTTTGTGGGTTGCCCTCTGCCCCAGACAACGCCGCAGAAACCGTTTTGGGGTGCTCATCGGCAAGACCCGGCTGCCGCCCTTACCGCCAGCAGACAGTACATCTCAACATCTCATTTCCCATCACGAGCCCAGACCGCACCGGCTCGCAGCGACAGGCTGCATCTCGCAAGGCCGGTAGACACGCACCGCGTCGATGGATCTGGACCGGCAGGTCACACCACGGAGAGACTGCGACCCCATGGCCTGGACGCCCCCGAGTGTTCCTTGATGGATGTACATGCGCTCGATGTGGGATACTGCTGCAGAAGGTGAGGAGCGAGGATGCGCTGGACGCAGCCCCGTGGAACCGCAGTCGCTTTGCTGTCACTCCACGATCTTGAGAACAATGCCGTTCGGCAGCTCGCCGCTGGACTCCGCCGGAGGGGTCGGCGGGTCCTTGAGATCTACTTCAAGGACTGGCGCAACAACAAGCTTGAGCCGCCCTCGATGATGGAGTTCGCTCAGCTGTTGAAGGTGTTGCGTGACCATGATGTGGCCATGGTGGGCATCTCCCTCCGCGCGAGTGCCTACCAGAGCGTCGCTGCCAGTGTGAGCGCCCACATTCGCAACAAGCTCCACCTGCCTGTCGTGCTCGGGGGTTGGCACGTCACGGTGCGCCCAGAGGACTGCATTGGCATCGCCGACGCGCTCGTGCTTGGAGAGGCCGACACCACCTTTCCCGAATTTGTGCGTCGATTCTTTTCGGGCGACGACCCCCAGCGCATGCGGGCCAGTCCCGGCACCTGGATTCGATTTGCCGACGGCTCGGTGTCGAAGACGGCCCCGGCCCCTCTTGTGACCGACCTCGACGGACTCGCGTGGCGTGACTACGAGAGCGCCGACAAGGTGGTGATTGACAAGGGTGTGCTCCGCTGGGGCGACCCCATGGCGAGCGACCCCCTCTACCAGGTCATGACCTCCATCGGCTGCATCCAAAAGTGCAGCTTCTGCCACAACAGCTTCGACACCGGCGCCGAAGGGCCTTCGCTGCGGGTGCGGTCTGCCTCGAGCGTCCTCGACGAGCTCGCTGCGCGTCGAGAAGCCAACCCCCACATCCGGCGCGTGCGCTTCGACGATGAAATCTTCGGGCTCGACCGACGCTGGCTGCGGGAGTTCGCCCGCCGGTACCCCCAAGAAGTCGGCCTTCCATTCGACCTCCTCACCGAGCCCACCGCTGTGGCAGAAGAGTACGCCGACCTGCTGAAGGCCGCGGGCGCGCATGTGGTGCACATGGGCGTGCAGTCCACCGAAGCCGTGAACCGAGCCCAGCTCGAGCGACGCGCCAACCGCGACACCACGCGCCTGGCGGTGGAGCGTCTGACGTCGAGAGGAATGCGGATCCGCTACCTGGTCATGGTCGACATCCCCGAAGTGACCGACGAACAAAAAGCCGAGCTGTTCGAGTTTCTGCAGGATGTACCCCGGCCGTTTGATCTCTACTTGTTTTCCCTCACCTGGTTTCCGGGCACCAAGATGGTGGAGGACCTCCTGCAAGACGGCACCCTCACACCTGAGCAGGTGGAAGGGCGCGCCACAAAAACCTTCTACCAGTACCGGGCCGACCTCGGCTGGCCTCGCCCTCCCGAAGACGTGTACTGGCTGTCCATGATGGTGCTGCAGGCTTCCGGACTCGTGCCGCGGCAACTGCTGGGACCACTCGCCGAGCGACGCCTCGGACGGAGCCACCCCGACCTCCTTCGCAAGGCAGCCACTCTCGCGACGCTGTACAAAACGGCACGAGTGGCCGGATCTATGGTCCGAAATGGCGAGCTCACCGGGACCCTCGTGCGACGCTGGTGGAACCCACAGCGTCTCATCACCATGTGAGACCTACTGCCGCACCACGTAGAGATCCGTGGAGCCATCGGTCCAGACCGGCGAGCCCAGCGCACCGCTCAGTCGGCTGCGCACCTGATGTTGCTTCGCTTCGGGCATCAGTGCCGAGAAGACCAGCACATGCCCCACGCCAGCCTTCACGAGACGGTTCTCCAGCGTGGGATCGGGCCCGCGGCCCCGCGCGACATTGAGCAGGAGGTTGATGTTGCCGGTCGGGTCGACAATCATCCCGTCGCGATTGGGCGTGTGCCGATGGAGCCGGAAGCGCACGGGTGTGGGCCGGCCGTGAAGGGTCTGTAGGTAATTGTTGTGGTCTTTGCTCAAGGGCAGCGTGACCACCCCGGTGGAAGGGTCTCCCGATGCAAGCATCTCAACCAGCCCCTCCGGCAGTGTGGTGTCGGCAGTCGCGAGCGGCAACGGCACGGGTCCTCGCTGCACTTCGATGAACCACAGCAGCGCCGCGATGCCTGCGATGACCGGTGCCCGGCGCGCCCCCTTCCATCCCACGGCCACGGTCACGGCCACGAACAAAGCGCTGGCACTGGAAAACAGCCCATAGTTGTTGAAGACACTGAATCCAGGCACGGCCTCCAGCACCGACGCTGGAGAGATGTAGAACAGGTTGGAGCCCAACATGAACGGGAGGGTCTGGCTGTGGCCATGCCCGAGGCCCAGAAACAGGGTGAGCACACCCAGTCCCATCCAGGGTGCCGCCGCACGGGGTCGCCGAGCGGTGCCTGCGAAGGCCAGGATCCATGGCACCAGCGACACCCGCCACCATCCGCCGGGAGCAAACGGCTGCACTGTGAGCCGATCGGTGCCGATCTGGGTGGCTTGGATCCCCCGCAAGACTTCGGGCAGCTGCCACATGTTCGATGTCGGTGCGAAGCGGTTGAGGTTTGCCGCCCCCGACCAGACCGCTTTGAGTCTCCGCTCAAGGATCTCCTCGGGCAGCAGAAACTCGAGGAAAGGACGCACATCCGGGGCCGCCACCTGCTCCAGACGCTTCGGGTCATTGCCCTCAACCGAGATCAGCATGCCAAGCACAAACGCCAGGGCCAGTGCCGCCATCAATCCAGTGATCAACAAGGGCCGCCAGCGGGAGCGGTCCTGCACCAGAGCCACCACCGATGGAATCGCCGCCAGAAACGCCAGCACGAAGGCCGGATTGGGGCCGGACAGCGACACGGCCATCGCCCACACCCCCATCCACACGCCCGAGCGCCAGGTGGGCTGGCGCATCGCATCGATCCATGCGGCAAGGAACATCGCCATCCAGCCCATGCACAGCGAGTCGATTCGCCCATCGGCTGCGAAGCCGAGCACGCTCGGCGACCACACGAACAACAGCACGGCGAGCGCACTGGTCATGGGGCCCGCATCCAGCCGACGGCAGATCCGCAACATCCCTACAGCCATCAACACGACCAGTCCGATCATGGTCACGTTGAACGCGCGCACCGCACCCAGGATGGGACCGAGCACGAAGGCCACCAACCGATTGGACCAATCGAGCGGCACCACCCAGAGGGTTTCCTGCAGCAACACATCACGCTGGCCCCACCAGTCCGCTCCATCCCACAGCGCCCGATCGAGCAGCCACTGCATCCACAGGTGCCCCGGCGCCTCGCTGAAGACATGGCCCAGCAGGCTTCCGCCCGGATCGAGCAGCACCCTGCCGACCACCGCCCCAACAGCGAGGAGGACCGTCAGGGTCCGAACATCAAGCCAGGGAGATGACCGCTCTGCTGGGGTCGGGAGCGGAGCCATCGATCACCTCCACCAACGCCCGATCACAGCCCGGCATATAATCCAGAAATGAACAAACAGCATGCTCGTCCAAGCCGCTGGTGGCTGATCCAGCTTGTCGCAAGCGTGCTGGTCCTCGGCCTGTTCATTCGTTCGGTCGAGCCCGAGCAGCTTCGCTCTCTGCCCAGCCGGGTCCACCTGCTCCCCCTGCTGGGAGCACTCCTGGTCAAAGGCCTTGCGCTGCTACTGCACGACATCCGGCTCTGGTACATCCTCCCTCAGCCCCGACCACCCCTCATCGACATTCTGCGGGTGGGGCTCGTCTCGGGTGTGGTGAACCTGGTGTCGCCCGGACGCGCCGGCGACGTGCTCAATGTGGCCCTGCTGCGCACCCGCTGTGGCATCCCACTCGGCACTGCTACCGCCACCATGGGCCTTGTGGGCGTCCTCGAAGCTGCGGCGTTCGGCACACTGCTGCTCGCCGGGCTCACCTTCGGCGCCGCCAACTGGGAGCAGCTGATCGGTGCCGAGGCCCACGACCAGGCCTTTGAGCTGGTGGGCCTCGGGACCGGCCTGGGACTGCTCGGCCTCACCGCGGTTGCGATCATCGGCCGCCGTCTCGCCGCTCGAGAACCCGAGAGCAAGCCCGACCAACCCGGCGCGATTCAGGTCCTCCAAGACGCCTTTACACAGACGGGTGCCGCACTCGCTTCCCCCCAAAAGATTGTCTTTCACGTCACACTCGCCTACACCCAGGTCTTGGGGATGGTGTTTTCCTTTGCTGTTGCACTGCCCGCAGTCGGGGTGTCCGTGCCCACCCCGTTCATCGCAGCCGCCATGATCATGGGGCTGTCTGCAGTCGCATCGGTGGTGCTGCCGCCCGGCTACGGCGCTGGTCCTGCCGCCGCTGCCTTGACCGTGCTGCACCCGCTCGGAGTGCAAGAGGCTGAAGTGCTCGCGTATGCCGGCGCCTGGTGGGTGCTCTCCCAGCTGCCCGCCCTGGTACTCGGACTGCCGAGCATGTGGAGCCTCGGTGTTCGCTGGTCCGACACGGAGACATCTGGTGACAATGGGGACTGAACACCGGAAAACCCGACGGCTATCGTGTCGGCAGCCCAGGCTACTGGAGACCCTGTGAAACGAATCATCCCTCTGTTCGTCCCATTCCTCGCGGTGGGCTGCTTTCCCGAGGTCGAGGTCAAGAGCGACGCGCTCGGAACCATCGGCGACGGACCGGATGGCCTCGACGACGGGCCCGATGGTGAGGCGGACCGCGATGCCGATGGCGATGGGTTCCCGGCCTCCGAAGACTGCGACGACACCGACCCTGCAGTCTCCCCCAACGCCGACGAGATCTGCGACGGAATCGACAACGACTGCGACGGGGAGATCGACCCCGACACCGCGGTCGATGCCACCGACTGGTTCACCGACGCCGATGCCGACGGCTACGGCACGGCAGATGATGGCGGTCGGGCTTGCACGCCCCCAGACGGCTCCGCCCCGGTCGCGGGAGACTGCGACGATGGCAACCGCACCATCCATCCCGACGCCGAAGAGGTCTGCGACAACATCGACAATGACTGTGATGGCCGCATCGACGCCGAAGATGACTCCATCGACCAAGCGCTGCTCACCACCTTCTACGCCGACACCGACGGCGACGGCTTCGGAGACGAAGACCGCTCACTCGACGCATGCGCACTGCCCAGCGGGTACGTCGATCGCGCGGAAGACTGCGACGACGACAATGGTGCCGTGAATCCCGATTCAGTGGAGGTATGCGACGACATCGACAACGACTGCGACAGCCGCATCGACGATGATGACGACGATGTAGACCCGAGCACATTCCGCGACTTCTACGCCGACGGCGACCGCGATGGCTACGGTACCGGCGAGGTCGCCGAGTCGGCCTGCAGCACGCCGGACGGCTACGCCGACACCAACGACGACTGCAACGACGACAACGCAGACGTGAACCCCGGCGCAGTGGAAGTCTGCGACGAGCGCGACGTCGACGAAGACTGCTCAGGGGCAGCCGACGACGATGACCCCGATGTGGACGTGACCACCGCCACCACTTGGTACGCCGACGGCGACGACGATGGCTATGGAAGCGACAGTGACAGCGGGTCGCCCTATTGCGACGATCCGTCGAGCACCGCGTCGGCATTCGTGACCGACAACACCGACTGCGACGATTCACGCTCCAGCGTGAATTCAGGTGAAGACGAGGTCTGCGACGACGCCGATCTCGACGAAAACTGCAACGGCCTCGCCG
>CAJWOS010000419.1 GCA_913044235.1 uncultured Pseudomonadota bacterium | reverse complement strand
ACCCGGTCACGCTACAGCGCATGCGCGAGGGTGACTTCGATGCGGTCGTGATTGGCACACCCTGGGACTACCAGGACCATCATGACGAGTTCTTGTCGACCATCGACGCATTCGCGGAGCATCGACCCGTCTTCAACCCACCTGCAGTGCTCCGGTGGAATGCCCACAAGTCCTATCTGCGGGACCTGACTCGGGCGGGTGTTCGGGAAGTGCCCACGATGTGGGTGGAGCAGGTCCACGTCCACGCCATCTCCGTCGCGCATGGCGTTCTCGATGCTGCGCGTTTGGTGGTGAAGCCGATCGTTGGTGCGTGTGCCATCCGCCAGGCACGGGTGGAGGAAGGCAAGCCGCTTCCTCCGGCGGAGCAGCTTCCTCCGGGAGGCGCTCTGATTCAGCCGTTCATTCCGTCGGTCCAGTCTGAGGGAGAGCTGTCGTTTGTGTACTGCGGAGGGACCTTTTCGCATGCTCTGGTGAAGCGGCCGCGGCAGGGCGACTATCGGGTGCAGTCCGTTTATGGCGGTACTGAGGTGCCCTATACGCCTTCGGAAGAGGAGCTCACCACGGCGCGAGCCGTCCTCGACGCGGTGCCGGTCGCCTCGGTTGAGAGCCTGCTCTATGCCCGAGTCGACCTGGTCCGAGCGGCGGACGGTGGGCTGATGTTGATGGAGCTCGAGCTGATCGAGCCATACCTGTATCCTGAGCAGGGGCCCCAGCTGGGGGCGCATCTGGCCGATGCGCTCGTGCGCGCGCTGGAGCGGGTCGCCTCCTGAAGGGTCGGTGCTCTGGATGCTGCAGTTCCATGCCCCCCGGCAGTTGCGGTCGCGTTCGAAGGGAGGGGTGCGGGATGGCTCGTGGTGCGCATGATGTAGATGGGCGGCGGATACCGGTCGGGCGGAGCTCGGTACGGCGAGGTCGATGGTCTGCGGGACCGCCCACCATCGTGAGGGCGCAGACCTCCGCCACCATCGAGAGGATGCAATGAGGCATGCATGGCTGTTGGGCTTGGTGGGGGCGAGCGGGGCGGCTGGATGCGCCCCGGATTCCGTGAAGGCACTCCAAGAGCGTGATGCGGGCGGAGTGTGTGGTGAGCCAGGCGAGCTGCCCCGTGCGCCAGCGGTTCCTGGCGATGGCGAGCGATACTGCGGAACGGTGTGCATTCATGTGGATGCCGACCTCTTGGGCGCGCGGCGCGACCGTTGCGGGGGCACGATGGTGCTTCAGGTGAGCGGCGACGAGCTGTTTGGCATCGCGGTGTGCAGCTACCAGGGGATTGAGGGTGAGCTCGGCTTCCGGGAGCTGTTTTCAGGGCCGCAAGATGCCGCTCTTCAAGGGCAGCGTGAGGGAGTGGACTGGACGGGGCAGGTCATGGTGCAGACCCCCCTGGGGCCGATGGACTGGGACTGGCAGGGTGACTGGGCGGGCCCCGGGACGCCGATCTTTGGGTGGCTCCGTGGCGAGAGTCTGTTGGAGCTTCAGGCGTCGGATGTTTCGGTGCGGGCGACGGGGATGTTTCAAGCCTCTGCATCGAGCTGCTCGACGCTTGCTTTGGACGATGCCCCCCCGCCCGCAGCGCGTTGAGCCGCCTGCGGCCATGATTCGAGCAACTCCGACCATCATCGGGTATGATGGGGAAACGAGCCGTGCGGTGGCCCGAAACGAATGGGCAACGAGGTGTGCTGATGAGGAATCTCAACCGCTTTTGGATGGTCATCGGTGTGCTGGCGGCCTGTACAAGCCGCGGCAAGGACGAGGCAGGACAGGACGGCCTCGACGGTGGAGGGTCCTCGGGCGACGATGGCACTGGCGAGGACGATGTGATTGGTCCGCCAGAAGAAGACTGGGCGGTCGAAGCCACCATCAGCGGCACCGTCACCGTAGAGCTCTTCGGTGAAGACGAATACGGCGAGCGCTACAGCATTGAGTGGGGCTCGGCCGGCTACGAGACCTGGCCCTTCGGCACGATCTTCCTCGCTGCATACGAGCTCGGTACGGACGGTCAAGCGGGCCGCTACGCCGGAACAAAGGTGATCTACTCGCCAGAGGTCGGCAGCTCCGACTTCGAGATCGACGTCCGGCTTCGAGAAGAAAAGGATGTCTACGTCTATGCGGCGATCGACGTGCTTGGGGATGGCGTCATCGGCACCGAGGATCCTCGCGGCGTCTGGCCGGATGCGATCTCGCTTGTGGATGGTCAAGCGGAGTCCGACGTCGACATTACGATCCTCGCCCAGACCGAAGACGATATCGTCTGCGAGAACGGGGAGACCATCGAGATCAATGGCGCGGCCTATGTCACGGTCGACTACTGGGGCGGGCCCATCAAGGTGATGCTGATGGACTCCGACGGCAACGGCCCGTACCACGTGGCGGAGGCGCTTGAGGTGGGTGCAGGCGAAGGCGCCACCACGTCCTACACCTTGGAGACTTGTCCCGACTACGGCGAGATGCAGCTTGTCGCCGCGTGGGATGCGAACCTCAACGGCATCCACGATGGGGGTGACATTTGGGGCGTGTACTCCGCGACCGGCGACCGGAACAACAATCCGATCTCGGTCGGAGACCGGAACATGACCAACTTCCCGGTCTGGCTGCCTCTCGGGGACCGCCCAGGGGTCGATATTCTCCCGTTCGTTACGATGCAGGGCACGGTCAGCCTGCGGAACGGTGAGCCCATGTCGTCGCTTCCGGCGGGCACCTCGATCTATGTGGTGGCACTGAAGTACCGTCCGAGTGGCGACATCGTCGTGACCGACCCGGCCGTATCGTTCGACATCCAGACCTTTACCTGGGCCGAGGTCAACACGTCTGCCACCTTCCTGGACTGGAGCTTGTTGCTTCCATCCGACAGCATTGTCTACCTGTGGGCATTCGCTGACACCGATGGGGACGGTCTTGTGAATGGTCCAGGTGAGCCTATCGGTGCCTTCAACGCCGCAGAGCACGGCAAGACCCCCACCGGTCAGGAGGGCTTTGGCGGCATCGAGATTATCCTCTCGAGCGATTTCTGAGCACTGTACGGTTCAGGGCGCTTCGGTGCGGGGAATGCGGATGATCGCCGCGTTCCACACGGGTAGCTGCACTCGGTCGGCCACGCCGTAGGTCTCCGCCGCCCACCGTCCGAATGCCTGGGTGAAGTCATCGTCGCCCATTCCCAGGGGGCCCTGCTCGAACCACACATAGGGGATTGGGTCCGTGCCGGAGCACTCGGCCCGTAGGCGGGCGAGGCAGCGCTCGAAGGCACGGGGCTTGCCATCGGCGGTGCAGGAGGCGCGGGGACAGTATGGCCGCTCCAGGAGAGCGGCAGCTTCTCGATACGGTACGGCGACCGCCGAGTCACCGGGCACGGTCTGGTGAATCTGCGTGGCCAGGATCCCCGCAGCTTGGGCGACATCGCTGGGGCTGGGAATGGCGTGGCGAATGCCATGCAGGAACTGCCAGGGACCGGGCACCAGTATGACTGCAAGCCCGAGGGTGCCCACGAGGTGGGCGGCGGGCTGGAGACGGTGGGGGATGATCCGCACCAGGGTGCACACCACAGAGCCCACGCCTCTTGCGGTGAGGAGTGCAGCGAAGGGCAACAGGTTGAAGGTATAGCGCTCCGGGGAATCGGCGGAGGCAAAGAGCAGGGCGGGCGTGAGGGTAGAGAGCAGCACGAGGCCGGTGAAGAGGTCCGCCCGCAACCAACGGACGGCACCAATGATTCGGGTGATGGGGTGTCTTTCCGCTTGCCAGCGCTTCCAGCGTGTCTCGGGACGACGCCCCATGGCCCGAAGCAAGATGGTGGGCGGCCCAGTACTGGCGTCTCGGAGGCTGGGACCGACGACGCCGAGCAGCATGGCGAGTACGACGACCGATGGATTTTGGATGGGGTGTTGTAGTGGGTCGGTGACTGCTTCAATGGCCTTCGCAACAGCCACTCCCGCGCCAGACTCCAGTTTTTCGAGAGCCTCGTCGGTGAGGCGGTGGTCGAGGGGGGCGCCGTCGGTGGTCGTAGAGATGCCTTCCGAGAAGGAGGCGGCAATCTCCACCGTGTTCAGCAGATCAAAGTTCAGGTACAGCACGAGGAGGGTGGTCAACAGACCGGACAGATACAGCAGCGGCCGGGCCCAAAAGGAGCGTGCCGTCACGCTGGCCTCGCTTCGGGCCACCAACAGCAAGAGGGCTGGGAGCGCATAGGGCAGGGCGCTCAAGTGCGTGGTGACGGTGAGGCCGCCCACGATGCCGGCGAACCATGCCCAGGTGGGGTGGCGCCTCGCGGGTGCCACAACCACGAGGCTCAGCGGCAATATGGTGGCGACAAAGGGGTCGATGCCGAATCGTGCGGCCGCAAAGTAGAGGGGTTGGCAGCAGACCGTGGCCAGAGCCGCGACCCAGCCCACCAAGGGGTTGCCACAGATGCGGCCCAGGGCGTAGACGAGGAAGGGGCGAATCGCCCAGGCAAGTACGAGAACGAAGCGGCCCGCGCGCACCATATCATCGAAGAAGAAGCGTGCAGCAGCGGCGGCCAGCAGAAATGAGGGACCGCGGTGGGTGTCTACGGCATCCCAGTCGCCGGCGAAGACCAGCTGGGCGTTGAGTGCCCACTCGCCCGCGTCGGCCCCATCGATGAGGCCCGCATGGGGGTGGGAACCGAATGGCAGGGCCGTCAGTCCGAGCCATACGAAAGCGGCCAGCCCTGCCAGCGCCAGGGCATCAAACCAGTGCTTTCGGATGGCTCCAGCCATGGTGGACACCTATCCAGTCTGGAGCCTCAAGGTCGACCGGTCGGAAACATCCGAGAGTGACGGGAGCGGCCGAATGTCTTCCCGGGAAGGGTCGGGTCCTGCTGCCCGTTAGAGGCCCTCGTAGGCGCAGTGGGATGCGAGGGCTTCGATGACCGAGCGGCAGGGGTCGGTGTCGAGCGTGCCCGCTCCGCACAGGGGGTTGGCGCAGGTGGTGCTCTCCATCACATCGCTGCATGCATTGAGTGCCTCGATGACCGAGTCTGTCTCGGGATCGGGGACTGCGCAGGTCCACAGAAACGGGATCAGCCGAAAGCGGCAGTCGGAACGATCCGCAAAGGCAGCGGGAACACCACACTCCTCGGGTACAGAGCAGCCGTCGGAAAACGCGAGCTCGCAGTACGCCGTACCAAATCGGTCGGCCGCTTCCACGTAGGGACTCTTGGTGTGCTCCGTGGCGGGAGGTCGGCATGCGCCGAAGGCTGAAGCGACGGCCGCCGCGGCGAAAACGAGCCGAGCTTTGGGAGCCTTAGAGTGGCTCCACATCGTACAGTTCCAGTCCTTCGGCGTTGCGGAGGGCGTAGTTCAGTGGCCACTCTGAGGGGGCGAGCAGCACCGGCCGTCCGTGGCGGTCTTCGACCAGGTTGTAGTCCCGTCGCTTCTTGAGCCACTCAAGCGCACCGGCTGCACCGCCGACCCAGCGTGCCACTCGGAAGGGTTGGGACTCCAGATCGGCCTTGACGTTGTATTCGTTGCGCAGTCGCTCTCGAAGCACCTCGAACTGCAGCACACCCACTGCCCCGAGGTAGGGGTCCTGGCGACCGAGCTCCGGCCGGTAGAAGAGCTGGACCACCCCTTCGTGCGAAAGCTGGGTGAGTCCGGCATCGAGCGCCTTCCGCTTGAGCGGATCCTTCAAGACCATCCGGCTGAAGTGCTCGGGTGCGAACCGTGGGATTCCCTCGAACTTCAGGGGATTTCCACCCGAAAGAGTATCGCCGATCCGAAGCTTTCCGGGGTCGTAGAGGCCAACGATGTCGCCGGGGAAGGCCTCCTCCACGATGCTGCGCTCTTGGGCCATGAACGTGTGTGGCTTCGCGAGGCGCAGCTTTTCGCCGTTGCGCCCAATGCGCACATCCATACCTCGCTCAAACCGCCCGCTGACCACGCGCATGAATGCCACTCGGTCCCGGTGCCGGGGGTTCATGTTGGCCTGGATCTTGAAAATAAAGCCGGTGAAGCGATCTTCGCCGGGTTCGATGGTGAGCGACTCGGGGACCTTGGTGGTGGTGACCGCCTTCCGTGGCGCCGGGCCGGCCGCGTGATCGGCGAGGAATGCGAGCAGGGGCTCCACTCCAAAGTTGGTCATGGCCGAGCCCCAGAAGATGGGGCTGATCTCGCCGGAAAGGAACCCTTCGATTGACCACTCGTCGCCTGCCATCTCCAAGAGGTCGAGCTGTTCCTCGATCTCTTCCATCAAGGCGCCGCCGATTTCTTCCCGTGCTTCGTCGAAGCTGATCTTGCGTGCCTCCACCATCTCCTGGCCATGCTTCCCGCCCGAAAACAGTGAGACCTCGCGCGTGCGGACATCCACGACTCCCTTGAAGTCGCGACCCATGCCCACCGGCCAGTTTAGCGGCACCACCTTCAGGTTGAGGGTGCTGCTCACTTCGTCGATGAGATCGAGCGGATCGAGGCCAGGGCGGTCGAGCTTGTTCATATACGTGACGACCGGGAGCATTCGCATCCGGCACACTTCGAAGAGCTTGCGCGTTCTGGACTCCACACC
>CAJWOS010000418.1 GCA_913044235.1 uncultured Pseudomonadota bacterium | reverse complement strand
CTGCTCGCGGGCACGCTCGCCAGGATCGACTGGAAGGAGCGCCGGGAGTGCTCCAAGGACTTCTTCCGGTCCCACCGGGCGTCGACGCCGGCGCGCGTCGCCGTCGTGCTGCGCGGCGAGTCGTTCCGCAACGTCGGGGGCCAGCACATGCGCGGCACGTGCTGCGCCCTGAGCGTGCGGCACCAGCGCGTCATCTACGAGTCCCACGTGCGCTTCTTCGAGGTGCTCCGGCGCGCGGGCTACGCCGTCGACGCGTTCTCGGCGACGCGGCCGTGCACGAACACGGAAGCGGCGGACCCCGAGGTGTCGAACGCGACGGAGACGCTCCGGTCGTGGTACGGCCCGGTGCTGCGGTCGGCCCGCGAGGACCCGCTGGACCGGCACCCCTTCTCCCAGCTGCGGAACCGCCACGCGGCCGTGGCGCTCGCGCGGGACCACGCGAAGCTCAAGGCCGGGGAGCTCAAGGGCGGCCTGCGGCCGTCGGCGCCGCCCGGCGACGACTTCAAGAAGCTCTCCGCGCTTTTGGAGAGCCCTCCCCGACTTCCGGGCTTTTCCGCGCCGGACAGGGAGGCGACGACCTCGCCCTCGAAGAGGGCCTTCCGGTGACCGCATCAAGCCGCAACCTCAAAGACGACCCGGACCTCACGCGCGAAGCCAACGCACAAAACGTGTATTGGAACCACGCCTATGCACCCGAGTCCGTCAACCTAAACGCGGAGACCATCGACCTCCAGAATCCCTGGGGCAGCAGCCACGTCAACGACCTCGCTGCTGACGACTTCCTGCGGTTCTACAAGGCCATCCGTATCGGTGGCAGCAGTCGGTGAGCGGCTGGAACGCCCTGCTGATGCTCTTCGCCTGTGCGGGCGAGCCTCCACCACCACTGACCCGCCCGGAGCCAGCCGTGATCATCGAAGAAATCGAGGAGACCACTGTGGGCGACCTCGACGGGCACCGCGTGCCCATGGGGAATGTCACCACGGGGACCTACCGCCTGCCAGACGGCTCGGAGCGGAGCGGAGTCATCTGCTCCCTCGTCCTGCCGGGGCAGTCTCCAGGGGTCTTCGTCGGTCAGGGAAGCGTGGTGACCGTGGGTGCGCACCGCTGGAAGGTTGTGGAGGTTGAAAGTCCACCCCAGGGACTGGGCAGCGTGACCTTGCAGCGCCTCGACTGAGCCGCTGCCCCGCCCGGCACGCACACAAGGTGGGCAAGCCGGTGTCGCCCACAACGACTACCGGACGCCGCTCGAACGGACCGACGCGAGAGTCTGCAGCCGATTTGGGTTGGTACCCGGGCGCACACGCGGCGGACTGGTGGTCCATCAGCAACCCGCGACGGTGCATCCCATCGAAGCACACTCGCCCTTTGCGCGCCCAACGGCATGGCGTGCGGCCGAGGGCATGTGTGCCCACCGAGACGTCAGTGTCGCTGCGAGTCCGGGCTCGGATTGAGCCCAAGCATCGAACGAATCGCCGACGCAAGCTCGACCGCATGATGCTTCTGGATGTTGTGGCCGCCATCGGGAAAGGCGAACCGGGGTCCGTCTGGAGCCTGATCAGCAAGTGCTCGGGCGATGGACGGTGGAATGAGCGGGTCGTCCTCACCCCAGGCCACAAGGGTGGGACATGGAATGCGTGGGATGCGCTCCGCCCAAGGCTCGAAATCCAGCGCCACGGCGCAGTCGATGGTGTGCGCAAGCTGCTCGATGCTCCAGCGTCGGGGAAAGCCCAACTGCTCAAAAATCCGAGGCAGGGTCTGACGAACGGGCCACCCAATCACAGGCGCATGGATCAGACGACGAAGAACGGGGAGTCCGCGCGCCTCCACACCCGGATGGGGGGTGGGCCCGATGCTGCACAGCAAGGCGAGTCCGCGCACACGTGCACCGAGCTCGGTCGCCGCAATCCCCGCGAGACCACCGCCCATGCTGTGCCCCACCAAAAGCACCTCGCTCAAGTCGAGCGTCTCGATCGCTCGGACCACGAAGCGTGCTCGAGCCATCACATCGACCCCTGGCTCCGTGCCCAGGGGAGTCTGGCCAAACGCCGGCATCGCCAGTCGGATGACGCGGACATCGGGACCAAGCGCCGCCGCAAGCCAGCGGAAGTCGCGCGGGCCTCCGGGGTAGCCGGAGACCGTAACAATGACAGGTCCCTGCCCTTCATCGGTGTAGGAAAATGGCCCGGTGGCCATCGTGGCTGTGCGCAGGTTGGGATCAGATGGTTGGGCGGGACGGGTCAATGCGGCTCCGAGGCGAGCACGTACCCCATCGCCCGACGCCACCACGGCGGGTGACCTCGAAAGACCAGCGAAATCCGTGGCCGCTTTGCGATAGTGCGGTGGCGCAGACCTGGAAGCCGGATGTCCAACAATCTTCCCGCCACGTACGGTGGGCCCACGTTCACCCATCGACTGGCATCGCACGCTCGGGATGTGGCGCAGGGCCAGCACTGGCGCTCGGTCGGTGCGTTCGACGAGTTCACTCGGCTTCGTGAGGTGGTGCTCGCGATTCCGCCTGACAGCCTCGGCCAGATCGACGATCCCGATGCAGCATTGATGCTGGGCGTCCCCGACCTCGACCGAATGCGAAGACAGCTCCACGCGCTCGCTACGGCCTACGCCTCGTTGGGCATTACGGTTCATCTACATGACGAGCGTACGGCCCCACCCAACGTCGTCTTCATGCGTGATCTCGTCTTCACGACTCCAGAAGGATGCGCAGTGGGTCGACCGGCCAGCCCGGTGCGGGCCGACGAAGCCGCGGTCGCTCAGCGTGCTCTGGCCCGCGCTGGGGTCCCCCTGCTCGGTGTGCCTCGCGGAGACGCCCTCTTCGAAGGGGCAGATGCACTGTGGCTTGATGCCAACACTCTCCTCGTGGGGCTCGGCACCCGCACCAATCGGGCGGCACTCACCTGGATTCGAACACTCGTCGGCCCCCACGTGCAGGTAATCCCGGTTCCCCTTCCGCGCGGCACCCAACACCTGCTCGGCGTCGTGATATTTCTCGACCGCGACCTCGCAGTGGTCGACCAGGCTCGGCTGCCGTTCGCCCTCCGGCATGTACTGGAACAGCGGCACATTCGCATGATTGCGCTGTCGCCATCCGATGAACTTCGTGCCAGTCGCGGCATGAATATGGTGGTCACCGCACCGCGTGAGGTGGTGATGCCCGCCCGCTGTCCCACCATTCAGGCGTCTCTCGAAGCTGCCGAAGTGGTTTGCCGCCCGGTGGACGTCTCCGCCTTTCTGGTTGCTGGAGGGGCCATGGGCTGTATGACCGCCGTCCTGCGCCGATCCGCCAGCACCTGAACGCACCGCCCCGTCCGAACACACCGCCCCGTCCGAACGCCCGACTCGCGATGCGACCGGCGTACAGACGCGATGGGGTCACTTTGCCAGCCCACCATCCTGCGCCACCTTGACGGCCGATCCCGGAAAGTCGTCTGCCGACAAGGTGCGCACAAGGTCGACCGCCTTGCCACTGGGATCCTGGACTGGAACGCCCTCCCCCTGCTGCTTGGTGGGGAGGATCTTGCCGCCCACGAACCGACCCTCGGTGTCCATCACCACCTCGAGCACCGCACCGATACCCAAGTTGCCGGACAAGTTGAAGCGCCCATAGGTGGCGAAGTTCCCGAGTGAGTAGGCGATGAGGCGGTCGTTGTACACCTCCATCCCCCGGAGCACGTGAGGGCCGTGTCCCAGCACGAGATCCGCGCCGGCATCGATGACCGTGTGGGTGAACACGCGCAACTCGCCGCGATTCTCTCCGTAGAAGGTCTCGCGCCCTTCCGGTACGTGCAGCGCCTTGCTGCCCTCTGCGCCCCCGTGGAAGCTCACCACCACCAGATCATGCTCCTGGTCGACCGCGCGCACCAAAAGCTCAGCCTTCTCGTGGTCGTTGACATAGTGACTGTTGCGGCTCGTGTGGAAGCCGATGAACGCCACCTTGAGACCATTCGCCTCGACTGTGGCGATGTCGCCTGGGCGACCGGTGTGCGCGATACCCAAGGCATCGAGGTGCCCCTCGGTCTCGATGCGACACGAGGGTCCGAAGTCACCGGCGTGGTTGTTTGCCGTGCTCATGACATCGAAGCCAGCCTTTTGGTACAGCGGCATGTACTTCGACGGTGTGCGGAAGGCGTAGCAAGAGCCCGGCTTGCTGTCAGGCTTGCACTTGGTGGTCTTTCCGGAGTCGCAGACAGGCCCTTCCAGGTTGCCAAAGGTGATGTCGGCATCGGCGAGCCACTCGGACACATCGGAGAATGTGGCATTGATCTCGGGATTGATTTTTCCTGCGGGAAAGTCGGTGGAAATCATCAGGTCTCCGACCGCTCGCAGCCGAAGCGTGGTGCCTGCGGGAACGTTGCTCTGAAAGGTCGAGGGCGCAGCGGAACGGCCCTTCGCCAGCAAGGCTTCCAGACCCAAGTTGTCCTGCGCCTGTGCGAGGTAGCGTGACAAGCCTTCGCGCCCAGGATCGGCGGCACGCACCGCCTCCCAGTCCGCAACGACTTTGCCCCAGTCGCCGTTCATCCAGTGCGCCCAACCCCGCTCCCAGCGACAATCTGCCGCGTAATCGGGCTGGGTGTCGATGCAACGGGCAAAGGCTTCGATGGCTGGCGAGAGCTGCTTTTCACGAAGCAGCACAACACCCTCACCGTAGGCACCGGGGAGTGGGGAGGGCGCTGCATCTGCATCTTGTGCATGCACGGGAACAGACAGCGAGAGCAAAGCAGCAAACCAGGATGGCGACATGGGCACTTCCAGGACGGATTGGGCGTAGCAGGGCAAGGCAGACGCAAGATCCAGAGGGGGATTCGGGCCTCTCGATAACCAACCCAGCAGTGGGATTGAATGGTCGGCAGCAAAGGAAGCCAAAGTGGTGGGCACCCCGACCGGCAGTGGCATCCGAACACAGAGATCAAGCCCGCATAGGCCGCACGCGATCATTTTTTGAAAACGATTTTCGTTTTCGCGCATCTCGGTTACCGGTGTTTTCCAACGGCCTGTTCGACCCGGTGTTTTGCTGGCCGTTCCCGCAGTTGAATTTCACATTCAATATCACCGATTGCGACCGCCCTGACGGGTTTTACGATATTTTCGCCACGTGCGCGCAGCGAAGTTCGGCCGGTCGAGTCTGGAGCGCCGATGACGGTCGAGACCGCGGATTCACTGCCCGTATGGGCGCAGGCATCGCGCACATCGGTTGAGATGTTCGGCTTCGTCGCCGGGCCCTTCACCGACCCGCTCTCGCGCACGTGGTGGCCCGGACTGGTCCTCGTGGCCGTGGTCGCGTTGGTCTACGCTGTTCGCAAACAGGTCCGTATTTATCCGGCCCTTCGGGCGCTCGCCGCGCACCCATCCACCCACCTCGACCTTCAGCTGCTGCTTTCCCGCCAGCTGGTGCGCGCTCTACTGGGCGGAGCCGGTATTTCTCTGGCGTATACCATCGCCACCCGCGGCGTCTTGTGGGCCGACCACACCTTGGGCCGACCGGTCGCACCCGAGTGGCCCGTCTCGGTCATCACCATCGTCTACACCGCCGTGCTCTTCGTTGCATGGGACGCCTCCCGGTTTGTGCTGCATTGGTGCATGCACCGGATTCCTGCACTCTGGGCATTTCATCAGGTCCATCACTCCGCCGAGCGCCTCACCCCCCTCACCTTCCATCGCATCCACCCAGTCGAGTCAGCGTTCTACAGACTCCGCGGCGGGCTGGTCACCGGCGTGGTGACCGGCGCGTTCTACTGGGTGTTTCGCGACCAAGCGAGCACCTGGACCTGGCTCGGTGTACCCGCGATGGGCGTGCTGCTCAACACCACGCTCGGCAACCTACGGCACTCCTCCGTGCCGATTCGGTTCCCCAAGCTGATCGAGACCTGGGTGCTGCTGAGTCCAGCGCAGCACCAGCTCCACCACAGTGCCGACCCTCGTCACTACGGCGCCAACTTTGGCACGTGGATTCCCTGGTGGGACCAGCTCACCGGATCCCTCTGCACGGACTTCTCCGGGCCGCTCACCTTCGGCGTGCCTGCCGCCGAGCGGAACCACGACGACCACCTACTCAGCGCATGGCTTGGTCCCTTCCGCTCCCTCGTCCCGTATGCAACGCCCCTCGCCCTCCTCTTTGCGGGCGCGCTTGGCATGCCGGCTCAGGCGGCCGAGGCCGCAGACGACGACGGGTCCAACGACAACGAATCCGAGCTCGGTACCGAAATCATCGTGTACTCCAGCGACAAGTCGCCTCGCGTTGCCGGGGCCGCGCAGCGCGTCGATGAAGCCACACTCGAGCAGTTCGAGTACGACGACATCGAGCGCGTGCTGTGTGGCATTCAGATGTGCGGCGTGCCGGCGCGCTACTCCAAGCTGCTGGTGAGGGTGGCGCTGAACCCCTCGTTTGACGGCGTGCCTCCGACGGAGGTCGTCGTGGAGCTCGATCAGGCCGCGGAGCTCGTGGCCGTCGGGCTGGGTCACGATGCCCTCGAAGCTCGTGACGTCGGCCCCCTGGCTGGTCACACCCG
>CAJWOS010000417.1 GCA_913044235.1 uncultured Pseudomonadota bacterium | reverse complement strand
CCTCCCGGCGCGGGTCCCGGTGGCCCTCCTCCTGGCGGAGGCCCTCCTCCGCCCCCCGGTGAACGCACACCCGCAGGAGACAACCCGCCGGCACCTTGACCGACCCGGCACCTCGGGCGACCCGGCACCTCGGGCGACCCGGCACCTCGGGCGACCCGACACCTTGAGCGGCCCGATCCCGATGTGCGCCATACCGCCGTGCGGCTCACCGACATCGGTTGCAGCCTCATCGGGCGGCGCAAACGACGCAGCCCAAAAAGACACAACCTCGAAGAAGGTCCTCCCCGCAAGCGGGCCCCACCGCATTTAGATGGAGGAGACGCTGAGACGATTGCAGAGTGTGGTCCGGCGAGGAGGACGATTCTTCGAGGTGATGGCAGAAGGCGGCTTTCGCTGCGCTTCTGGGCGGTGGGCCTCCCCACCGCTGACACTTCAAAGGTACGGTACCGCGACATCTCCCGCAACCAAAAAAGTGTTCCACAGGCGTCAGATCTCGATTTTGAGGGTTCGTCGGGTCTGACCATACGCATCGAAGCCCCTCTCCAATTCTTCCAAAATATCCACTAAAAGGAGGTTATCAAGAATTAACCCCGTCATGATAGCGCTGGCGCATGCGATCGCACACCGACAATTCATGACAATCACGACACCAGTCGAAAAGCACGACATCCATGTCAGATTGGCGCCGCAAAAATCGTGCCATAAGATCACTTTTCGAGGAGCTCACCCAGCAGATCGCTCAGTTTCCGCAGCGAGAATGGCTTTCGAAGTGCACAGCTCCACTGTCCGCGCCGACGCTCCGCTGCAGACAGCGGGCTCCCCGAGGCCACAATGATCGGCAAGCGGGCATCAAGGCGTCGGATCGCATCCACAACGCCTTCTCCACCGACACCAGGCAGGTGCCAATCCACCACAGCCGCATCGATTCGGGCACTTGGCGAGTCCAGCCAGTCGACGGCATCGCGCCCACTCGGAAAGGCATTTACCCAGTAGCCCTTCCACGCCAGAAACTCCGTGAGCGAGACCCGCTGGGACTCCTCGTCCTCCACCACCATGACCGCCCGCTGCGACATTGGATCTTGACTCCTGCTCCGCCGCTCGATGGTATCCGACGCAACCAGCAACATGCCTTCGCAAGGAGCCGGTTTGACGCTCATCAATACGTAAAGGCGCCTCCGACTGTCTTCATCACTCCGGCGATCGCAGACGTGGAACGGTTCCAGGGCAGCACGGTTGACGAGTCATCATAGACAAAGCCCACCGAGATGATCGCCTGGGTGCTCGAGGGCCAGCTTGAGAACTGCGATCCATCAAAGGTAAACGAGCCGTCGTCGTAGACTGCGCAGGTGACCAGCTCCGCTCCCGTCGACGTGGCGCCATTTGACAGGTTGATCGAGATTTCCACCCAGTCCGCACCCGATGGCGCCCACTGGAAGGTCTCGTACTGCGAGATGAACGGAGGCTCGCTGCTGTTGATGGCCGGACTGTAGACCGTAGGACTGGAGGATGGCAGACGAAACACATCGGCAACATCCACCTCGGGGAGATCGCCACCGATTGGCGAAAGGAGCGAGTACCGGGCACCTGCCGTCAAGCTGGACGGCTGAGCAAGGTAGGCGAAGCCGTCGAGCGCCAGCTGTAGGGTGCTTCCGGAGGTGGGTTGCAGCGAAAGGGTCGACACGCCTGCCGTAAACACGTTCACCACAGCAGACGTCGTCCAGAGCTCCGACCGGCATGTGTCCAGCGACGGAACCACGATGTCGTACCACCGGTACGGCGTCGGCTCCGTAAAATACACTTGAGCGAAGTACTCGTCGTCCGGCACCGACGGGGTCCAATAGGTGCCTGTGTAGCGGGCCAGCTGCACATACCCAATCATACCGTGCACACCAGTACCATCGGCCCAGTAGCGGAAGGCGTCCAAAAGCACGCCATCCGCTGTGTCCGATTCCACCTGGATGGCAACCGATCCTTCCATGGTGACGGCCGGAGTCGAGACCGTGATCGAGGTTTCCGTGTACGACAAGACCGTGGCCTCGGTCCTCGCCATCAACACGCGGGTGCTCTCGTCAAACGGACCGCCTTCAATGACCACCGTGTCCCCGCCAATCGTACTTCCGTAGTCCGGCGTCACGCCATCGACCGCGATGGTGCCCGGCTCGCCGTCACCACCGCCAGCATCGCTGCCAGCATCACCGCCTGCATCACCGCCTGCATCGCTGCCAGCATCGCCCGTGCTGCTCCCATCATCTCCGCTGCCGCCTGCCGTACCGCCGGTGAAGCCAGTGTCCGCGGCACCCACAGCCCCGTCTCCGGAGTCGCGCTCCGACTCGGACTCGGACTCGGACTCGGCCGTGTCCAACAGCTTCCCGTAGTCGTACAGTCCACCACACCCTGTGCTGACGACCGCTATCGCGGCTCTCCAGAAGATCAGATGCATCCGAGTCATGCGGCACTCCAAGAAATGTCCCCTCCACGATAGCCCGGGCGGCGTTTCTGCAACCACCCCTTCCCGCAAAGCGCTGGATTCCCGACGGCTGCCGCCTCCATGCACATGGGCCCCATTCGAGCGGTAGGCGGCCATCGAAGCGATATTCGCTCGCCAGAGCGCCCAGCAAAGAGTATACAGACCGTATACAATCAGGAGCGAGAATGCGCATCTTCATCACCGGGGCAACCGGCCTGGTCGGGCGTGCACTCACCTTGCGGCTGCGAAGAGACGGGCACACGGTCGTGGCTTGGAGCCGGTCGGCAGCACGGGTGAGCCAGAGACTCGGTGGGGAAGCAGAGGCAGCCAGTGGTGACACCGATGCCATGCAGACAGCGCTCGATGGCTGTGATGCCGTAGTGGCGCTGGCCGGCGAGCCCGTGCTCCCCGGTCGCTGGACGCGGCGGAAAAAGCGGGCCTTGCGCACCAGCCGGGTGGACCTCAACGAAACGCTGGTGCAGTGCATCCTGCAAGCGGCCCATCCACCACGGACCATCGTCGCAGCGAGTGCGGTCGGATTCTATGGCAACACCGGCAAGCAGTCGGTCGACGAGGGATCTCCTCCGGGGGAAGGCTTCCTCGCCGACCTTTGCCAAGACTGGGAACACGCATTCGCCCCCGCCATCGAAGCCGGTGTTCGCGTCGTCCACGGTCGGATTGGTATTGTGTTGTCACGCGACGGCGGTGCACTCCAGAAGCTTCTGCCTCTGACCCGCCTGGGCCTTGGCGGTCCGGTCGGCCACGGTCAGCAGGGGTTCCCATGGGTCCACATCGATGACCTCGTGGATGCACTGGTCTTCTCCCTCACGCACGACGAGGTCTTCGGTCCGGTCAATCTGGTGGCTCCCGAGACGCCAAGCCAACGGGACTTCGCTGCGGCGCTCGGCGCCGCCGTGGGAAAGACTGCTCGCACGCCGGCTCCTGCCTTTGCGATGCGCCTGCTCTTGGGCGATGCCGCGACCGCCTTATTGGAAGGCCAGTACGTCATTCCAAGGGCACTGCAGACCTGGGGATTCCCCTTCCAGTACGTCCAACTCGACGATGCGCTCAATGACATCCTTCGCCGCGACTCCGCCGTGATCACCCCTGTGGCGCCTCCCGTGCGCGTGCGGGCCGGGAGCGACTGGATTCAAGCGCATCCCCCTACCCACGAGCTGGTCGCGAGCCGAATCGTCCCAGCGCCCATCGAACGGGTGTGGGCCTTCTTCCAAGACGCACGAAACCTCGCGGCGCTGTCTCCTTCCGATGCGGGACTCACCATCGATCCGGCCCTGCTCACGATGTCTGAAGGCGCCCGCTTCACCCACCAAATGCGGCTCGGACCCGTCGCACTTCCCTGGGAAGGGGAGATCGTGTCGTGGCAGCCTGGTCGACAATTCGTCGACGTCCAACGGCGCGGCCCCTTTGGCACATGGTGGCACGCCCACTCGTTCCATCCGGTGGCGCTCGAAGACGGGACGGCCGCCACTCGCGTGCACGACCATGTGTTGTTCGCAAGTCCGCTCGGCCGCATTGGCCGGATCGCCACATGGCTGTTCGTGCGGCGACAGCTCCTCGACCTCTTCGCATTCCGCAACAGCTCCTTACGCCTGCGGTTCGGCGAAGCTGCCATCCCCTCGCACACCGCCACCGGAGAAGCAGCATGACCGTTCCCGCCACGCGCATCCGCCGTCTGGGTTCGCATCCCATCCGTCCTGCCGGGCAGCACGTAGTGGTGTACATGACCGCCACCCGTCGCATCACCCACAACTACGCATTGCAGCGCGGCGTGGAGCTGGCGATCGAGCACAGCGTGCCGCTGGTGATTCTCGAGGCTCTGCGATGCGGATACCAGTATGCATCCGACCGCATCCATGCATTCGTGCTTCAGGGCATGGCGGAACATGCCGCTGCCCTCGCGCCCCTGCCCGTGCTGTACCACCCTTGGGTAGAGCCCCAGCCTGGCGCCGGAAAAGGACTGCTGGCCGCATGGGCGGACCACGCAGTGGCGGTGGTGGCCGACGACCACCCCGGATTCTTCTACCCACGGATGTTGCGCGCGGCAGCACGCCAGGTCTCCTGTGCCTTTGAGGCCGTAGACAGCGTGGGCCTCATGCCCCTTTCCGTCTCTCCCAAGCCATACGCACGCGCCCACGACTTTCGGCGGTTCTTCCAGAAGACCGCCGTGCCTCACCTCGAACAGCCCCCCCAGGCAGCGCCCCTCGACCAACTGCCCACCGACCATCCGACCCTTCCCGCCATTCCGTCGCACATAGCCGAGCGGTGGCCCGCCGCCTCCGCAGCGCTCCTTTCTGCCGATCCCGCCGCGCTCAAAGCGCTTCCCATTGACCACACTGTCGCTCCCGTGCCCCTGGTGGGCGGGACACAGGCCGCTCGATCCCGCTGGCAGCAGTTCTTCGAGCAGGAGCTTCCTCGCTACACGGCGGGACGACGCGTGATGCAGGCTGATCGTTCCAGCGGACTGTCGCCTTGGCTGCACTTTGGCCACATCAGCCCACACGAGCTGTTCGATGACATCGTCTCCCGCTACGGTGCGGTGCCTGCCGACGACGTTCGTCCTGCGGGAAAGCGGCATGGATGGTGGGGGCTGCCCGAAGACGTCGAGGCATTCCTCGACGAGCTCGTCACCTGGCGTGAGGTCGGGCATCACTTCCTGCACCACGTCCCCAATGCCCACGAGTACGACACTCTCCCAGCATGGGCACGCAAGACACTCGAAGAACATGCCGACGACCCGCGCCCCCAGATCGTTTCGGTTGAAGATCTCGCTGCCGGCCGCTCTCCCGACCCGCTGTGGAACGCGGCGCAGCTGCAGCTCGTGCGCGATGGTCGGATGCACAACTATCTCCGCATGCTCTGGGGAAAGCGCATCCTCGAATGGACTGCACATCCCCGCGACGCACTGGCTGTCATGCTTGAGCTCAACGACCGCTTCGCACTCGATGGCCGCGATCCGAACTCCATTTCGGGCATCACGTGGGTGCTCGGTCGATTCGATCGCGCGTGGGGGCCCGAGCGGCCCATCTACGGAAAGATCCGCTACATGTCGTCCCTGAACACCGCCAAAAAGCTCAAGGTCACACCCGAGAAGATCCTCGGGTGGACCGCAGCGGAGCGCCAGTCATCGCTCGGTTTCTGACCGCACGCGGTCTCGCGCCTGTGCCACCACTTCACTGCTTTTTCAGCGTCCATAGGTACGGTCGACAGCCAGGGTTTAGGCCCTCTTGGTGCCATGGATCGTCGCCGACAGAGTGATCTTCGGGACAGACCCGGACGGCGATCCAAGAGGTTCCCGGTCGCGCATCGAAAGGCCCAGTCCGGTCGACCACAACCTGCTCGCCAGGCTGCACCACCGCGCCGGCCGGCCCAAACCAGGAGCGGACCTCCCCATCCCCGTTCCGAGACCAAGCGCCCAGCCTCGTGGGCCGCGTGGACGTGACCGAAAGCTGGACCATATCCCCGACCCGAACCGAGTCCTGTGATGCGAGCGGCTCCAGTGGCCCCCCGCCCACCCGCCAGGCATCAACCACCACATCGTTTCGCATCCGCATCGTTGCGGTCATGGGGCGAAACCACGCTGCGCCGAGCCCGAGGACTGTTCCCGCGGAAAGCCCCAGCGCCAGCACCACCGCCGAGGTCCGACGCGCCGAACGGATCGGTGAGCGTGGCCGACGGCGCATCGACCGGGCGCTCGACTTCCCAGACGCACCAGGGCCGTCCTTACGCCCCGGACCCACACCGCGAGAAGCACCGCTGGAGTGGCGTGCGGTCACCGCCTTCCCCATCGACAGCACGCATGGCCGCCGGCCCCGACAAGCACGCGGAGATTGGCTCGAATAGCGGTCAATTTCGGCGTTCCTCCACGTTCCCCTTGCCAACGTATACTCTTTGCATACGTTTCGAGACCGAATTCGACACGGAATGCGCCGATGGGCCCCCCGTCTACCCACACATCTCAGCTTACCTCCGACACCGCCGACGTCGTGGTGATTGGCGCCGGCTTTGGCGGGATCGGTGCCGCACTGACCCTCGCCGAGCAGGGGCAG
>CAJWOS010000416.1 GCA_913044235.1 uncultured Pseudomonadota bacterium | reverse complement strand
GTACCACGGGCGCCACGCCTCGTTGTGCCACTCGCGGAGCGCGCGGAAGATCGGCGCGTTCCCTGTCTCCCGCAGATAGGGCGGGTTCGCGATGACGACATCCGCCCAGCCTTCCCGCACCAGCGGGGTGGACGCGAGGTCGGCCGGTGCCGCGGCGGTGTGCTCCCGCGCTTGCAGGCTGGTGGGCGCGGAGCTGCCCCAGCCGGGGATGCGCACCAGGGTGCGGGCGATCAGGCCCTCGGCCTGCTCGATCTCCCCGCCCTTGTCATCCACGGTGACTCAGACCGACTGGTGCCGCTGCGTGCGGGTCGCCATACGGCGCGCTGTATCCCAGGCGCACGCCTTGAGGTGATCGAAGGGCTGGGCCATGACCTGCCACCGGGTGCTCGGGAGCGCATCGCGGGTCTGATCGCCTGGAACACGTCTCGCGCCCATTGACGAAGGCCCGACTCAAACTGCGGCGGCCACGAAGTCCCGCGCACGATGGGCGAGGCCATAGATGGTCTGGCTGGGGTTCACACCCAGCGCAGTGGGCAAGACCGAGCCGTCGACGATGTAGAGATTGTGCACCGCATGATGCCGGTGATCGGCCCCCACCACACTCGTGGTGGGGTCGGGTCCCATGGAACATCCCCCCATCTGATGGGCCGAGAAGATGGCGTGCTCCAACGCACCGTAGGGAGCGGCATCGAGCTTCGCGAGATCAGCCTCGGTGCGCACCCGGATGGGAGCAGCGTGGAGGGAACCCACTTCCCGGGCGCCGGCGGCCAGATGCAGCCGCGCAAGTGTTCGATG
This sequence comes from uncultured Pseudomonadota bacterium, assembly GCA_913044235.1. Taxonomy (GTDB): domain Bacteria; phylum Myxococcota_A; class UBA796; order UBA796; family UBA2385; genus CAJWOS01. Next base: position 5,772 of record CAJWOS010000416.1, on the reverse strand, counting down.
GCTGTGCCGCATCGACTCCACCAGAGCGGGCCGCACCGGGTACTCGACGCCCGGTCGTCCGTCGGGACGCAAGATGGTGGTCCCGCCCTCGTCTCCAGGGAGGAGTCCATCTACCTGCAGGGCCAACAACCCACTGATGTGTGGGAGCTGGCTCAGGAGCTCCCGGAGCTCCGATGCGAAGACGCCCGCAGCTGAGGCCGTGAGCATGGGGTGCATCGGGGCCGCTTCCAGGAAGTAGCCGACCTTGTCGGCGCCACGATCGATAAAGTGGTGTGAGCCAATGGACTGCGGTGCGCCATAGTAGGGGTCGATCTGCTCCTCGTAGATCCCGGCCATCGAGACCACGGGGTGCAGGAACGTGCGCAGCCCGACCCGTCCATTCGGGTTGAGCGCAGAGCGGAGCAGCAGCACGGGATTGTTGATGGCGCCACCACAGAGCGCCACGACTTTGGGACGCACCGTGACGGTGTGTGCGGTGTCGCGGTCCCGGCCACGCTCCATGACCACCCCGTGAACCTCTTGGACCTTCGAGCCATTGTGGACCAAGTGGCGCACTTCCACATCGGAGTACAGGCGCATTCCCCCGGCGATGGCATCGGGAATGGTGGTGACATGTTGGCCCTGCTTTCCGTCAACGGGGCAGCCCATGCCGCAGAATCCAGAGTTCATGCAGCCTCTGACGTTCCGACGCAGTGGAGACGCCTCCCAGCCGAGGGCACGTGCGCCTTCGAGGAGCTTCCGGTTGTTTGCATTGGCGCGTTCTTCCGGCCAGACACCGATGTTGAGTCGGGCCTCAATGGCTTCGAAGTGGGATGCGAGTGACTCTGGATCCAGCCCCTCGATGCCGTGATGCTGTTCCCAGTGCGCAAGAATCCGCTCGGGCGTACGGAAGCAGGTCGTCCAGTTGACGGTCGTAGAGCCGCCCACGGCACGCCCTTGGAGGATGCTGATGGCAAGGTCCGTGGTGGAGCGACCGCCCCGGCCTTGGTAGAGCGCAGGAAATGCGGTCTCTTCGTGAAGGTCAAAGTCGCGTCGAGTGTGGTAGCCGCCGGCTTCGAGCATCACGACATCGAGTCCACGTTCCACGAGTCCTGCCGCGAGCACACCACCACCAGCTCCCGAGCCGATGATGCAGACGTCGCACTGCTCGGTGATGTTGGCGGTGATGTCGCTGCCCTGCGTGACGCGTCCGCTCATCCTGGTACCTCCTCGGCGTCCGGGGATGGCATGGATACGGTCTGCCGGGGCTGTATCGCTGGTGCATGCTGCTGACCGAAGTCTGGCGGCCCCGGATAGCCGCACAGGCTGTAGGTTTCTTCATGGCTGTAGTAGGAGGTCACCACCAGACCACGGATGGCCTTGAACGCTGTACGGAGGGTGGCCACACGGCTGTCGCGCCAGCCCTCGAGTACGGCGGTTCGCTGGGCCTGGCTGCTTTGCGTGAAGGGACGAAATCCGCCGCCGAAGAACAATCCTACGAGACCGTTCTCAAGGAGCCCAAGTGCCAGAACCACTTCCTGTGCATCCGCCGGGTGCATGCGGTCGAGGTGTCGGTCCACTCGAGAGGCGATGTCGAGCGTGGTTGCCGACGGACCGGAGGCCGGAGCCATGGTCTCTGCTACCGCATTGAGGATGCTCCACGTCTTGGCGTCCAGCACCCGGAGGTCGCTCGGAGGTGTGTTCGTCGCGCCGGGCTGGAGGGCCAGCCCGACCGCACCGGCAGCCAGGAGAACGCTGCCACCGATGCCGACCTGGAGGATGCGCCGGCGGGATGTGGTCATGGCGACTCCGTGTCTCAGAAAGGATGGTATCCCATCCTTGGCGCGTGGCGCCTCTGAGTGGCGCTCCTGCGTCGGTTAGGCCGGTTCCATGCAGTCGCTCGTCATTCCAATTGCGATTTCTTCTGAGCAGTGGCTCGACTACTACCGAGGCTCGGTGCGCAACGTCTCTGCAGTCTCTCTGGATGGTCGGCGCGTGCTCCTTCCCGCGCGGGTGCTGCAGCGTTTCGTCACCAAAGATGGGGTGTACGGTGTCTTCCGCGTGATGATCAATCGTCAGAACAAGTTTCAGGGCATCGAGCAGCTGGCGGGGCCCACTCCCCAGCGTGGTGGTGGTGGGAGCACCGGAGGTCGTACCGCGTGACTCGTCACCGGCAGCCATGGGAGTGCCGGTCGTTTCAGCCGAAGAAGAGAGCCAGTGGTCGGGCGCAGGGGACGGTGTCCACGAGGGCCACCGAACAGGATTGGAAGGGGTCACCGCCGGACCTGAGTCCGACCACCGGCATGCCCGTCCGACGGCGCCAGCCCACCCTTCATTCAGTCGCTCCCCTGTACACGCGCACTCCTGACATCTGGTGACGAGAAGGTCGGCCTCGGGCCTCCTGTTGCCCGGTCTGAATTCCGTTGGTCCAACAGGAAGCATCTGGATTCCGCGCCGCTGCGGTAGGATGCCTCGGAGGAGAGTGTTCAATGCCTGCGACATCTCACTGGACGGCCGCGCTTGTGTTGACTCTTGGTCTCCTCTCTTCGGCGTGCTCCGGGCCTGCAGCTTCGGGCGGCGACACGGGTGATGCCAAGGCTGCAGCAGAGGCCAAGAAGAAAAAGAAGAAGGACGAGCGCACATACGACACCCCCGACAAGGCGCTCTCGGAGGATGAGGCTGCGATGCTGATCGGCTTTTGCGAGGCCACCATCGACTGCTACCGCCATTCATGCGACGACGGGGATCTCGTGCTTCGCTTCAAGCGCGTGCGGGTCAAGTCACAGTGGGGCAAGGATCTGCAAAAGCACTTCACCGCCAACACCCTTCCCGTCATCGGTCGGCGGCTTCGAGGTCTCGTAAAAGAAGAGAAGCTCGACCACGTCAACGCCGCGTGCAGCGAAGTGGTGGCGCGGTTCGACTAACGGTCACAGGTGGATGGAGCCTCTGGCATTCGATGCGCACTGTCACGTCGACGCAGGCCGGCTGAACCCAGCCGCGGTCTGGGGTGTGGCAGGGGTGGTGGTGGCAGGGGTGACGCCTGCGGGGTTCCCCGAGCAATGCCGCGCCGCAGCGCAACTTCGCGGCCTGGGCTGTGCTGCAGGTACCACGCTTGGACTCCACCCCTGGTTGGTCCCCAGCGATACCACAGTGCTTCGGGTGGCTCTGGCAGATCTGGCCCACACGCTGGAGCGCTCGGATCCCCACTTGGTGGCCGTGGGGGAGACCGGGCTGGACCGGACAACCGCGTCGAGCGACGCACAGTGGGCCGGTCAGATGCAGGCACTGGAAGCGCAGCTGGACCTTGCTCGTTCACGAGACCTACCGGTGGTGCTCCACGTGGTGCGCGCGCATGCGGAGTGCATGCGCTGTCTTCGGCGGGTGGGTGTTCCACCGGCTGGGCTCCAGGTGCACGCATTCTGGGGATCGTTGGAGTTGGTGGAGGCATGGACGCGACTGGATGCTCATCTTTCCATCGGTCCCGCGGTCGTGGCTCGGCGGTCTTCGAAGCGGGCGGCTGCACTCGCATCCATTCCGGAAGACCGTCTCCTCGTGGAGACGGATGCTTCGGCAGAAGCTGAGGATGGGCGACCGACCGATGTCTGGCCGGTCATTCGCTGTCTGGCCGACATTCGAGGGCAAACTGCGTCGCACATCGCGGTTCGAACCGCAGAAAACGCGCGCCGACTCTTCGGTCTGGATAAGGACTCTGCAACCCCAAGCTGATGGACCACCCATGGACGCCTCCTTCCGCCTCCATCGCCGCTTCGACCGCATCGGCCGCTTGTTTGGCGATGTTGCGATGTCGCGGCTGCAGAACACTCACGTGGTGGTCATCGGCCTGGGTGGTGTCGGGTCGCTCGCAGCCGAGTCGCTCGTTCGATCCGGGGTCGGTCGGATCACACTCGTCGACTTCGACCTGGTCTGCGTCACCAACGTGAATCGTCAGCTCCAGGCGATGCGTGGCAACGTGGGCAAGCCGAAGGCGTCCGTGCTCGCTGAGCGCTTGCGCAAGGTGAATCCGGCGGCAGAAATCAAGGCTGTCCCGTTGTTCTACGAGGCCCGTCTCGCCGACCGCATGCTGGGTGATGCCGACTGGGTGGTGGATGCGATCGACAACCTCACGGCAAAGGCCCACCTCGTGGCCGAGTGCCGGCGGCGGGACATCCCCATCGTCGTCAGCACTGGCGCATCGGGTCGCATGGACCCCACGCGGATCCGGATCACGGACCTCAATCGGACCACCGTCGACCCGCTGGCGGCATCGCTACGCAAGATTCTTCGGCAGAAGCATGCATTTCCCCGGGGCAAGTCCAAGTGGCGCATCCCTGCAGTATTCAGTGACGAGACGCTCGCGGCTCCAGTCTCGCTGGCCTACGACGGCGACACCGGCTTTGACTGCGTCTGTCCGAACGGCGACAACGACGTGCACACCTGCGAAGATCGAAACGTGATCTGGGGCACGGCCGGCTTTGTGACGGGCGCTTTCGGTCTGGCGTGTGCCAGCGTTGTGGTGCGTGGGATCGTGGCGGATGATCCGCTTGCCGCAGTGCAGCGCTCCTGAGGAGCACTACCGAGCAAAGGGGTCATAGTCTTCGCAGTTCAGGGTGACCCCATACGGACCATTTTCGCCGTTGGGTCCGTCTACGATCACGACATAGCCGGAAGGGGTGTTGTTCCAAATGTACAGCCACCCGCCACCGGAGCTTACCTGGCCTTCGCATTCCACGATGGAGAGCTCAGGATGGAGGCATGAGCCACCGTCCCATCGCACCACGAACAAGTCGAGGTCTTCGCAGGGGCTGTCGAGTCCGATGCGAACGTAGCCGGTGCCGGGGTGCTCAAAGTAAAAGTGCTGCTCGTTGCCGGTGTAGCTGTCGGGGCCCACAACGGCGCAAGCCCAGAAGCTCGCGTACGCACCGCCATCGAGCTGCGACGGGCCGTTGGCGTTTGTGGCCAGGACCGAGTCGCCACACTCCAGGCGGGTCTCGGCCTGACAAGTGCCCTCGTCCCAGACCGTGTCGGTGAGAGAGACATCGCAGTCGATGTTCATGTCGGCCCACTGCGGAGTGGCACCGCCGCCGGCATCATCGCCCGAGCCGCTTCCCGAGCTTCCGCCGCTTCCGCCGCTTCCGCCGCTTCCGCCGCTTCCGCCGCTGCCGGCTCCGCTACCGGAGTCGCGGTTGCCCTTTTCCAGCTCGATGATGCAGCCGGAGACGCAGAACACGAGCGCAAGTGAGGGCCACCTGGATGTGCGGCTCCGTTTCATTCGAACTCCTTCGTAGGTGCGAAGGAAGGTACCCCAGCCGGCGCCTACTCGCAGGTGACATCCAATCCGAAGGCTGCCTGCTCGCCGTCTGGACCGTCGATCATCACCAGATAGTTGGTGTCGCGTGCGGGATCGGCGTACACCGTGACTTCGCCACCCCCTGAGCTGTCGTCGGCTTCGCACTCGAGAACCGAATTGCCCGAGTCAGGGCACTGCTCGTCGGACTCCCACATTTCCCAACGAAGCACGAAGATGTCGAGGTCGTCGCATGGACTGTCCAGTGTGAACGTGGCCTTGCCACTGGCGGGCACAGTGATGTGGTACGTGCGTTCGCTGCCTTCGTACTGACCATCGGGCGTTGGAATGCAGTACCAGGACTGGTAATCAGCGGAATTCATGACGGAGTTACCGCCCTGTGTGGTGGCCAGCACGGAGTCGCCACAGGCGAGGTCGTCGGACACGCAGGCGTCGATGGTACCGCCGGCGGGTACAGCACCGGAGGTGCAGTCGATGGAGCTTGCGCC
>CAJWOS010000415.1 GCA_913044235.1 uncultured Pseudomonadota bacterium | reverse complement strand
GCAGGGCTTGACCCGCCGATGTCTCCGGCTGCGCGCTGCCGTGCGATTTGGGCGCTGCCTTGCGGATCCGCACGGTCGTTGGCCTCGGGCAGGGCGAACCACCACCACCCCAAGCCGAATCCCACGGCAGATGCCGACAGGATGCCCAGCCAGATTTCCACCTCGCTCATGGCGCACCGCCGGTATGGATGGTGACCTGTGCTTGATTGCCCCCCGGTGCGCGGTCGCCCCGGTAGGTGGCCACGAGACGGTCGGCGCGGATGCCTTGGTGCGTGAGATGTCCCACCACGGCGCGGGCTCTCTGGCGCGAGAGGATGAGGTTGTCGGCAGGGGAGCCTGCCTGGTCGGCATAAGCGCGGACCTCAAGGAGGTGAGAGGGGCAGTCGTGGAGGTGGCGAGCCACGTGGGCCAGCAGGTGGACGCTCGTGCTCTGCACCGAGCCCGAGCCTGCCTCGAAGGCGACTGCGCGCCCACGGAGCGCCGCGGGGACTGCACATGGCGCCGCGTCGCTGTCGGAGAGAACGGGTGCCGGGCGGGCCACCCGTGACGGGGCTCGCTCACTGCTTGGGGAGCGCGTGGGAGGCTCCGATGCCGGGCTTGGTGCCGCGGCCTGGGGCTTGGCGGGGTCGGAAATCAGGAGCGTGGGTAGGTCTGGCGCCGTTGGCGGAACCACCTCGATGGGTTCGGGCGTGGGCCGGTCGATGTGGCCGGTAACGGGTGGGTTCCTTGTGTTGCTGTCACGACTGCGGCGGGCGTCTTCCCGCGCGCTCTGGGTTGCGCCCCACCCGATCGCAGCGACCAAAGACAGTGCGACCAGGGTGCCAAAAGAGCGCTCGCGGGCGGAACGTGCGGGCATGGAGATGGAGCCGGGCTGCGGTGAAGTGTGAGCGTACCGCACGCGTGCGCGCGATTGGCCGGCCATGCTGCGCCGGTGACTTCTCCTGACCCGGCAGCGCCGACACAGAGCGGGGGCTCCGGCGCGTCGGCTATCCTCTGCGCATGACGCAATCACCGCTCCCGTCGTTCTCGCTCTTTCCGGGCCGTCGTCCACTGCTGGTGAGTGTTCCGCATGCCGGTCGGTATGTGCCCCCAGACATCGCGCGCACTTTGGCGCAAGGGCCCGAGCGCCTGCCCGACACCGATCACTTCGTGGATCGACTGTATGGGTTCGTGCGAGAGATGGGGGCATCCCTGCTCGTGGCGCACTGGAGTCGCTGGGTCGTGGATCTGAACCGCCCGCCAGACAACGCGCCCCTCTATGCCGGCCAGGCGACCACAGGACTGGTGCCCCATTCGCGGTTTGACGGTGCACCCATCTGGCGTGCAGGCGCGGAGCCTAAAGCCGCGGAGATCGAGCACCGGCTCGATCAGGGCTGGCTGCCGTACCACCGCGCTTTGGAGGGCGAGCTCAAGCGACTGCGCGATGCTTTTGGCCATGTGGTGCTGTGGGACGGGCACTCCATCCGCTCTCGGGTTCCCCGGCTGTTCGACGGTGTGCTGCCCGATCTGAACCTGGGCACCCACAGCGGCGCCTCTTGTGCCCCTGCCTTGCGGCAGCAAGTGACGAAGCGGCTCGCCGCCCTTCCAGGCTGGACCTCCGTGGTGGACGGGCGCTTTCGGGGTGGTCACATCACCCGTCACTACGGTCATCCAGAACTCTGCGTGCACGCCTTGCAGCTGGAGCTGGCGCAGACCACCTACCTCGACGAGACGACCCCCGAGCCGGTCTGGGAGCCGGAGCGGGCGGCGCCCCTGATGCGGGACTTGCGCGACCTGCTCGAGGGGGTGGCCGAATGGAGACCGTAGACACTGCCTTTTGGTGTCCCACAGCCCTCCTCGAGTCTGGTTGGGCCGATGGGGTGCGGATCACGGTAGACGCCCACGGAACCATTGAGCGCCTGGAGACCCAATGTGAACCGGACGCCGCGGAGGTGCGGCTTCCGGGGGCGGTGGTTCCGGGCATGCCCAACCTCCATTCCCATGCCTTTCAGCGGTCGATCGTGGGGGCCACCCAGCGACACGCCCACACGCAGGACTCGTTCTGGACGTGGCGGGAAGCGATGTATGCCTCGCTCGACCGGCTGGGTCCGGCCGAGACCGAAGCGATCGCGGCGGCCCTCTACGTGGAGCTTCTCGAAGGTGGCTTCACCTCGATCGCCGAGTTTCACTACGTACACCACGACCATGGCGGCGTACAGTTCGCCGACGAAGCCGAGCTTTCGTGGCGCGTTCTCGCGGCATCACGGGCAGCGGGGATCGGCCTCACTCATCTACCGGTGCTGTACATGACCGGAGGCTTCGATGCCCGGCCACTCGGAGCGGCACAGGCGCGGTTTGGTTGGAGCCCGGGAGGCATTCTCCGCCTGATCGAGCGGTTTGGTCGCGAGGTGGCAACCGACCCGGATCGGGCGGTGGGGCTGGCGCTGCACAGCCTGCGGGCGGTTCCACCGGAGGCTCTACGCGATGCAGTGGCGGGACTTCGCGCGACCCGACCCGAAGCGCCCATCCACATTCACATCGCGGAGCAGACCGCCGAAGTGGAGCAGTGTCTCGCAGCGCGAGGGGTGCGTCCGGTGGCTTGGCTGCTCGAGCATGCCCCGGTGGATCGGCGGTGGTGTCTGGTGCATGCCACCCATCTCGATGCACACGAGTGCGGCGGCTTGCTCGAGGCTGGAGCCGTGGCCGGTCTGTGTCCCACGACCGAAGCAGACCTGGGAGACGGCCTGTTTCCTGCCGAGCACTGGGTGGCGGGTGGGGGAATGCTGGGCGTGGGGACCGACAGCCATGTGGGACGGGATGCCGCCGATGAGCTGCGCTGGCTGGAGTACGGGCAGCGGCTCTTCACGAGGCGCCGGAACGTGCTTCGATGGCCGGGACAGGCGCACACGGGAGCCGCTCTCTGGCGGGCGGCAGCGACAGGCGGGGCGCAGGCCCTCGGTCGCTCGAGTGGGGTGCTCGCCGAGGGGCTTCGCGCAGACCTGGTGGGCATCCGCACCGATCGTCCGGGCATGACCGGGCTCACCCACGATGCGCTCCTCGACGACCTCGTGTTTGGTGGGGCGCGCGATCGGATCGACACGGTGGTGGTGGGCGGACGGGTGGTGGTGCGCGACGGCGTACACCTTCGCCGGCCGGAGATCATGGCCCGGTTCGAGGATGCGCTGTCTCGGATGCGCAGCGGCCGCTGAGCGCTCCGGAGCCGGACTGATGAGCGGCCCTTCGCGGGCAGACCCATCGAAGCCCCGTGCGGTGGATTCCATGTGCCGACCGGGCGGGCTCGATTAGCGGGGAGCCACCGAGGAACACCATGACCGACCGCCCATCGTCTGTCCCGGAGTCGCGTGAGCGGCCTCTGTTGGACCATGCCGACATCGCTCGCTACTCTCGCCATCTGATCCTCGACCAGGTGGGCATGGAGGGGCAGCGCACACTGAAGGGAGCATCGGTTTTATGTGTGGGTGCCGGTGGACTGGGCTCGCCGGTGCTCATGTACCTGGCCGCGGCAGGTGTGGGCCGAATCGGGATTGTCGATTTCGATGTGGTCGACGAGTCGAACCTGCAGCGACAGGTCATCCATGGCGAGGCCACCCTGGGTCTGCCGAAGGCGGAGAGTGCCCGTCGCCGAATCCTCGAGCTCAATCCACGCTGCCGTGTCGATCTGCACCCCGTCGCGTTGCGTTCTCACAACGCCCTCGAGGTTCTTTCTCCCTACGACGTTGTGGTGGACGGGACCGACAACTTTCCCACCCGCTACCTTGTCAACGACGCCTGCTGCTTGCTCGACAAGCCAAACATCTACGGCAGCATCTACAAGTTCGAAGGGCAAGCGAGCGTGTTCAACTATCGGGGAGGCCCGAGCTACCGCGACCTGTTCCCCGAACCTCCGCCGCCCGGTCTGGTGCCCAGCTGCGCGGAAGGCGGCGTTTTGGGGGTACTCCCGGGGGTCATCGGCAGCATTCAGGCCACCGAGACCCTCAAAGTGTTGCTCGACTTGGGCGACACGCTCTCAGGGAGGCTGCTGATCTACGATGCACTGCGGATGCAGTTCCGTGAGCTGCAGCTTGGCCGGGACCCCCATGCGCCACCCGTCACCAAGCTGATCGACTACGACCGCTTCTGCGGCGTAGTGGACAGCAGTGAAGGGGCCGCGCCCGCAGTCGCCCCGTCGTCAGAGGGCTTCGAGCGGCTCTCGGTCGAGACGGTACGGGCGCGTCTGGACGGAGGCTGGCGCCCCTTGTGGGTGGATGTGCGTGGCCCGCAGGAGTGGGACATCGTGAAGCTCGAAGAAGCGGTTCTCTTCCGGCATCATCAGGCCATTCTTTCAGAGGGGCTGGGTGACGTCCCTCTCGATCGACCGATCCTGGTGCAGTGCAAGTCTGGTGGGCGCAGTGCAAAGGCTGCGGCTGCGCTGGTGGCGCGAGGGTTTGCGGAGGTCTACAACCTCGAGGGCGGCATCAACGCTTGGATCCGAGCGTTTCGGCCGGACCTTCCGACGTACTGACCCGGCAACGGTACGAGCAGCGGTGGGAGGGGCCGCGGAAGGACTCCAGACCGGCGGGTCGATGCCTCGCGAGGGAACACGCCGTACATGCACGACGTGCACATGTAGTAGGCTGTCGGCTCTCGCTCGAACCCGAGGTGCTGTCATGTCGTCCAAGCTCGCCATCGAAGTCGATGGGCTCCGCTTCCAGAACCCGTTCGTGATTGGAAGCGGCCCGCCCTCCACGAATGCGAAGATCATGAACAAGGCGTTCGCGGCCGGCTGGGGTGGCGTGGTCGCGAAGACCACCGCACTCACAGACACAGAGGTGGTGAACGTGCAGCCCCGCTACGGCAAGCTGCGCTCCAAGAGCCGCGACAATGTGGGCTTCCAGAACATCGAGCTGATCTCTGATGCGCCCTTCGAGAAGTGGGAAGACTGGTTCAAGGAAGTCAAAGACACCCATCCGGAAGGCGTGCTCATCGGCTCCATCATGGAGAGCTACGACAAGGGACGCTGGCAAGAGGTCGCCGCGCGGAGTGTGGAAGCCGGCTGCGATGCGCTTGAGCTGAACTTCTCCTGCCCCCACGGGCATCCCGAGTCGGGGATGGGGGCGGCCATGGGGCAGGACCCCGCCCAAGTTCGCGAAGTCACCGCGTGGGTATGCGAGGCGGTCAACGTGCCTGTCTGGGCAAAGATGACGCCCAACATCACCGACATCACTCGTCCAGCGCTCGCGGCCCGGGAAGGTGGTGCGGCCGGTGTGAGTGCCATCAACACGATCCTGTCGTGCATTGGCATCAACCTCAAGACCCTGCGCCCCTTGCCCACGGTCGAGGGCCATTCCACGTTCGGTGGCTACTCCTATCTGGCTGTGAAGCCCATCGCGCTGCGGATGGTGGCCCAGATTGCGCAGGCTGCACCGGGCTTTTCGATCTCGGGGATTGGGGGGGTCACCTCGTCCACCGACGCCATTGAGCACATCCTCGTGGGCGCGAGCACCGTCCAGAGCTGTACCGGACCCATGCTCCAAGGCATGAAGATGGTGAGCGAGCTCATCGAGGGTACGGAAGCCTTCCTCGACGAGCACGGATTCGACTCCATCAGCGACATCGTGGGCAAGTCGTTGCCGTTCTTCACCACCCACCACCACCTCGTGGAGCTGCAGCAGGAAAAGCGCCGGCGCAAAGAGGCGGAGAAGCGCTTCTGCGACTCGGCGCGGTCCTTCTTCGACTGCGCGAAGCTCGGCCACCTCGGCATCCGGAAGCTCGGGCGGTCCGTGCGCAACGACGGCGAGGTCGTCCGCGCCTTGAAGTCGCTCGAGGGCCGCGCGTTCCCCAACGGCGCCCGGGTCACGGTGCGCGACGTCGACTACAGCTCCCTGAGCTTCGAGGACCAGATCAAGACGAACCTGGACACGGACGTCATGGTCGGCCCGCACGGCGCGGGGCTCATGCACAACATCTTCATGCCCGACCGGGCCGCGCTCGTGGAGCTCTTCATCGACGGGTCCAGCGCGAACCGCCACTTCCACAACCTAGCAAGGTGGCAGGGGCGGAGCTACTACGGGTCGGCGTTCTCGAATCCCGTAAGAGCGCAGCAGCTCGTGTCGGTCGTCGCGGGCGCCGTCTCCTCCTTGGATCTGTCGAAGCCGTATTAACGTTGTAGTCAATTTTACACAGGGGGACTACGTCTATTGCACGCGCGCCGTGCGCGTGCAGAGCTCGCAGATCGAGAGGCCCGCCGCCGTCGTCTGCGTGCGGTGCAGCAAGTTCGCGAAGGTGCAGTGCGGGCAGGCCCACTGCGCCGGCGTCGCGCCCGGGATGACGCGCGCCACGGCCACGTCGGAAGAAGCGGGCGGCGGCGCCGCGGCCCGCGCGCGCGGCGGCGGCGGCGCCTGGTACTGCTGTTGTGGAGGCGGCCGCTGCTGCTGCTGGTGCGCCAGAGCCTGGCGCTGGTTCCACTGGGCGTTGAGCTGCTGCGACTGGCGCGACCGTAAAGCAGCGAGCTCACGCTGCACGCGATCCCTGGCATCCTCGGCGTCGCGCTGCGCGCGCTGGTAGCCCGAGGCCGCCGTGTTCGCCGCCTGCATCCGCG
>CAJWOS010000414.1 GCA_913044235.1 uncultured Pseudomonadota bacterium | reverse complement strand
CGGCGGTCGCGAGTCCCACATCGTCGATGACGGCTCCGCGAACCGCTCCATGCCCCCCAAGGTCCTGCCAGGTCGCTGACCGAAACAACATGAACTGACCATTGGCGAGCGGGCGCGACGGACGACGCTCCGGGTCGTTCACCCGTTCCAAGTCATTTCCAGCGAGAATCAATCCCACCACCGCTGGCTGGACCACACGCTCCCAGAAAGACCGAAGCTCAAGGCTACCCATCACCGAGACCAAATCTATGGCCTCACTCTGCAAATAGGTGACGGCCGCACGCACTGCCCCCGGCGCCAGCAAGACATCGGCATCGACAAAAAGAAGGCACTCAGCCCCCTGTGCCAGCGCAACCTCACCCGCCCGCTGGCAGGCCCACGGCTTGCCGAGCCACCCCTCCGGGAGCGGTTCATCACCACCATCGACCACCCGGAGACGCTCACAGTTGGACACGAGATCAGCCAGCAGCTCCGACGTTCCATCCGTAGACCCGTCGTCGATGACCACCACAGATAGGCGCGGGTCGGCGTCACCCAGGGCGGCGCGGACGCAGCGCTCGATATGCGCTCGCTCGTTGCGGGCCGGAATCACCACAGCGGTTCGAAGCGGAAGTGGTTCTGCCGTAGGCGTGGGCGAGAGCCGAAATGGCGTGTTGCGCATCCGTTTTCTCGACCGCAGCACCACCAGGGTCCAAAACAGCGCCGACAGTCCGCACAAGCCTCCGGTGATGGCGAAAGGGAGGGTCACGAACACGCCGCCATCACCCGCGACCACTCTTCATCCGACGTCGAGAGGATGGGGTCTTTGACTTGCCCATCGGGCGCACCATCTGCGACGCGGGCCGCTCGCCAACGCACAAAAGTGCCATCCGGCACCACCACGACCCGGGCTGAAGCCAGTCGACCGCTCTCACGTTTGGCGTCATACTCAATATTTTCGCCGCGTAAGGCAGCATCAAACACCGCCGCGAGTGTGGCCGCTTGCGCCGCCGATACGCCTTCCACAGCCACCTCGACACAGGGCACTTCCGCCCAGGCTGTATGCGCCGAGAACCCTGCGATGGTGGACACCCCTGCGGCATGTACTGCACGGTGCATCGCGGTGGAAACCTGGACCTCCGTCACCTTCTCACCCGTGGCATTGAGCCACCGACCGGTCTTGCCTACGAATCGCAACACCGGCAGCTGGCCCGAGTGCCCCACCACGAGGAGATCGTCTGCCAGGTCATAGCGGTACAGGCCCGCCTCGGTGGTAATCACCAGTCGAACCCGCTCTCCTGTCTCGAGCTGCCACCCGAATCGTGGCTTTCCGTCGTCTCCGATGAACTCCAGTACATGACCCAGGGGCCACATCACGCCGCCGGGCCAGTCATCCCCGAGAGGGAGCGCAAAGTAGCCCTCGCTCGCAGTGATCCCGACCTCGCGAATGGGCGCTCGTGTTCCCAGCGCTTCGGGCAGACGCGAAGTGAAGTAGCCCGCCGGGCCTCCCTTCCAACAGTTGACCAGCTTCAGAGGCCAAATCCGACCGGGTCGAAAGTCCGCAGGCGGAGCGACCCGGCGCAGTCCACGCTCCAGACGAAAGCGCTCAAGCCGACCAAGCCGCCGAGCGGGTCCATGCCGCAGTGTGCCCGCTTCGAGATCTCGCGAGAGCGGCAGTCGCCACTGCTCCAGCAGGCGACACATCAGGAGGATGGTCGATGGGTTCGCAGTGGTAATGGTCGTAATCTTTGCCTGCAGCGCAAACCGGAGCAAGGCGTACCACTTCAACACACTTGGCTTCAGCGCATAGACGGCATCGGGAATCGGGTACCGAGCGCGCACAAACCAAGGCTGACGGGCGTGCATGCGGCCCGTATTGCTGCCGATCGGCAGGCCACCCACACTGTGGGAATGGACCTCCGGCGAGACCACGGTCAGTGCTTGGCCGTCACGAATCTCCGGATGGTCCGCCACCATCCGGAGTACCCAGATTGCTTGCGCGGCCGACACACTCTGTTCCCAGCTCCGGGTGCACGGTAGGAGCTTTGGGCGCCCAGTCGTACCACTCGTCTCCAGCAACATCCGGACGGGTTCGCGGGTCAGAACCTGCGATTGGCCTTCGATGATGCGATCGAACCAAGGCTGCAGATCTGCGTAAGAACGAATGGGAGCCGAGTGTGCGAGATCGTCCAGCGTCCGCACGCGTGACAGGTCGTGCGCGCGTCCGAAGTCGGTGCCGCGCATCTGACTCAGGATGCGCTCCAGCCTCGCCTGCTGCGCTCCGCGTAGATCCGATCGCGCTGCGAGAAACGAAGAGATCGTTCTTCGTTGACCGGCTCGGAGCAGCCGGTACGCCATGGGACCCTCGGGGCCGAGGTCGATCTCGAAATCGGGGGACAAGCGCAATCTCCACTGCCCTCAACGAGGGCGGCCGACGTGGAAGCCCGCGAGAGGAGCCTCCGGCGACCCGGGTTGTCATAATTCGCTGGGTACGCCGCGGGACGACGGGTTCTCGGACGTCTTGTAAGCGTTGACACGCCGTCGTTTCTCCGATACCTCGCGCCGAACGATCCTGGGCATCCCGTGCCCCTCCTCGCCGGCATCATCTCCGATTCCGCACACGCTCTCGACCTCGACACCTGGCCCCCAACTTACTCGGAAGTACCGGTCCCCCACCATCCAGTACGATCCTGCTCCGCCCGATTGCCAGGGATGCCTCTCCAACGCTTCGATAGCGTGGCCACTGTCTCCCGGTCGCATCCTCTCGCTGGCCCCAGCCCTCCCACTCCCCCTCCCCAGAGAGTCATCCCATGAAAACCGGCGAAACCGTCCGGGACGACCGCGGCAGTACCTACGAGGTCGGACGCAGCCTCGGCCGCGGTAGCTGGAGTCGGACCTTTTCCGCCCGACATGCCGACAGCGGCCGTCTAGTGGTCATCAAGGTTCCGTTGCAGGCTGCCGACCTCGGCGGAGATGCGCGGCTCGAAGACGCATGCCGTACCATCATGGCCGAGCAAGCGAAGCTGGCTGAAAGCAGTGCTCTCGGCTGTCTGCCTGAGTTTCTCGGGCGCCTCGCCGAACGTCCTGGGATCATTTGTGCTCATGTAGGAACACCACTTTCAGAGGTCGGAACACGCGGCAAGCACACCGGCGAGTTGCTCACGCTCGTCGCCCGAGCCATCGACGGGCTCAAGGACTTGTCGGCCCAAAAGCCTTTCCACGGAAATCTCACGAGCGGCAACATCCTGGTCGACGAACGCGGAAACGTGACCCTGTCCGACCCAGTCACCGCCACCTTTCGGCGACATCAACCCGCGCTGTACGAAGCCGCGGGTACCTCGACTTCACAGCTGGCTCCCGAGCTGCGCGGACTCGAAGCCCCACTTCCCCTCAGTGTGCAGTCCGACACGTGGGCTCTGAGCCTCCAGCTCGTGCGCGCCATCACACTTGGACAGGAGCGCTTTGGCAAGCTGCCGGTCGACGGCCTGGACAAGCCCCATCGTGTCGCTCTCAAGGACCAGCTGCTCAACCGCCTGCGGAAGGAACCTTCAAATCCCGGCTTTCACGGGCGCCTCGCCGATCGACTGGTCTCCCTGCTCAATCGAGCTCTCTCGCGAGAAACCAGCCCTTCGCCGCCCTTCCGCTTTCGAGACCATGCCGAGCTCCGCCGTCGGTTCGATGATGTGTGTGCACTGGTTCACCCCACCATCGAAAATATTGGGCGCCTGAACTGGAGCCTACGGGCCGGTGAAGATGCCTTCCAGACTGATGAAGAGGTCAAGTTCACCGTCAATGTTGGGTGCTCGATCGGCGTCGGTGGACGGGATGAGATTGCGACTGGGATTGCACTCTTCGAAAAGGAATCAGGTAACCGAATCCGTGACATTGTCTGTGCGTACTCCGTCGACAAGCACCCCAGCGGACGCTTCCGCTTCTCGTTCAAGCTGAGCGAGCTGCGGCCCGGAGCCTTTCGGGTACGGGTTGCCTTCACGATTCGAGACTCTGGTGATGAGCCCACCACCGCTGAGGGAGTGTTTCAGGTCCGACCGGCTCCTGGATACATTCCGCCACGCGGGACACCTTCTCGGAGCCCCATCCCATTGGAGCGGGTCAACGACGACACCGTGGCCCAGTCTACCGAGCCCGGTGTGCAGACCGAGCGGCCAACCGTAGTGGACTCCCACGCTGCGCAGGCGGGTGTCGCACAGCCGCCCGCACGCTCGGTAGTGCGTCCTGTCGACGACGAGGCGCCAACCGTGGCCGTCGAGCCCACTCCGATTGCGCCCCACCGCCCAGCCAACCTCGCAGGCTCGACGCCCCGGCGCAGCACCCCGTTTGGTGCCCGTCCGTCTTCTCCCGGCCCGAGTGTGGCTCCTCCGCCGGCGCGCACGGCGCCCCATGGTCCCAGGGTCACCACGCCCATCCGGGCATCGAGTCCAGGTCCAGATCTTCCTGGGCCACCGATGGGACAGGGAAGCAGTGCCAGCACGCCCCCATCTGCCGGACAACCGGGGTTCAGTCGTCCATCCTCGCCCGGTCGTCCATCCTCGCCCCGCGCGAGAAGCGACGAATATCCGGCGCCGCCTCGTCGGTCTCAGGCTTCTCGCGAACAGGCGCGTCCAGCACGCTCCAAGCCCCCTGCGAGCGGGACTTCAACACAACGACCGTCTGCGCCCGTGGATGCCGCTGCCACCGATTTGCCCGACATCGACCCGAGCTTCCCAGTGATGGGCAGCTGGGTCGACCTCGACGTGGAAGAGCCCACCACTCGCTTGGACGCCGCTCCGGCAGCGCCCTCGGGTCGACGGTCTGTCTACCAAACCCCTCTCACACCGGCCCCGAACGACGAGGAGGCCGGTCCCGTCGGAGCGGCGCTCCAACGAGCGTTCGAGTTGATGAACGGCGACGCATACTACATGTTCTTGGCCATCGCGTTTGTGCTCATCATCATACTTGGCGGCCTGCTCATCGCGTTTTGAGCGCCCGCTCGAGACGCCCTCCTTTCTTCGGACGCTCCTCATGAACTTCATCCAAAGCCAAACTACCCCCAGCGCTGTTGAAGCCGACCTCCTCGTGGTGGGCGTCTCCGCCCCAGCCACACCCGAGGAACTCACAGATACCTTGGGCGCATTCGGCGCAGAGTGCCTTGCGGCGGCCGGCTCCGACTTCAAGGGTAATGCCGGCCAGATCGCTGTATTCCATACCTTTGGCCGCGTGGCTTCCAAGCGAATCGCCCTGGTGGGTGTCGGCAGCGGCTCGGCCGGTGAATACCGACGGGCATTCGGACGAGCCGGAAGCGAAGCCCGCAGCCGTGGAGACCAGACCGTTGCCCTCTCGACGGGCGCGCTGGACGCAAATCGCTGGCAGGAAGTGGTCGAAGGCTGGCACGAGGGCGTGTATCGCTTCGACAAGTACAAGGCCGAAGAGAGCCGCAAGGCGGCCCCCGCGTCCGTGATCGTCCTCGACGATGTGGACCGCTCGCACAACAAACAGGCGAGCGCTATCGGCATGGGCCGTGCCCTTGCTCGCGACCTCGTAAACGAGCCCGCCGACGCACTTTATCCTGAAACGCTCGCACAACAGGCCCTCGCGCTGGCGAACGAGCAGATCTCGGTTGAGGTCTGGGACTTCGACCGCATCAAAGCCGCCAACATGGGTGGTGTGGAAGCCGTGGGCAAGGGCAGCAACCGCGATCCCCGCTTCATCCACCTCGTGTACCGACCCAATGGGCCCGCGCGGAAGAAGGTCGGCCTCGTCGGCAAGGGTGTCACCTACGACGCCGGCGGCCTGAACCTCAAGCCCGGAGCGGGCCTCCAGACGATGCGCTGTGACATGGGTGGCGCCGCAACCGTTGTGGGCGTGTTCCGCGCACTCGCCGACATTCAGCCCGATGTCGAAGTCCATGGGATCATCGGAGCCGTCGAGAACATGCTCGGCGGTTCTGCCTACAAGCTCGGCGACATCCTCCACATCTCGAACGGCAAGACCGTCGAGGTCCACAACACTGATGCAGAAGGCCGCCTGGTCCTCGCCGACTGTCTTTCCTACGCCAGCAAGCTGGAGTTGGATGCCATGGTCGACATCGCCACGCTCACCGGGGCCTGCCTCGTGGCTCTGGGCGAGCGCTACTCTGGATTGTTCACCGGCGATGATGCGCTGGCCAACGCCATCAGCCAAGCAGCAGCCGATGCTGGCGAGGACATCTGGCGTCTGCCACTCGAGGCTCGGTACAAGGAAAAGCTCAAGGCCGAGTGGGCCGACGTCAAGAACGTGGGTGGACGGGCCGCGGGCTCCATTACCGCCGCGTTGTTCTTGTCCCACTTCGTCGAGGACACCCGATGGGCTCACCTTGACATCGCGGGCCCGGCATTTTCCGACAAGGCTGTGGATCACTTCTCGCCGGGCGGCCTCGGAGCGATGGTCTCCACGCTCACGCGTTGGGCTACCGCCTGAACCGGTCTCCACAGTGACCTTGCGCCCGATGGTGTTGCTCAACACCTCGGGCGCTTTCTATTGGTGACTGTCCGCCTGAAACCCAGTGGCCACGAGAAAGAACTCGACACTCTCGTGGCGGGTCGCTGGAGGCTTGAGTCGCTTGACGGTGCCGAACCGTCGCTTGACTACCCGCGT
>CAJWOS010000413.1 GCA_913044235.1 uncultured Pseudomonadota bacterium | reverse complement strand
TGTAAACATAAACTTTCTTGGCTTCCTGCAGTCGGATCTGGACCAGAACTTGTCAGAATGAAGCTTTCGCGACTCCCTGGGTTTCTGCAACACTGAGTGGCGGATGCAGACGATCTGGAGCGACGATGATCCTGGCAAATCTTTTTGCGATGGCGTGGCTGGCCCCCACGGCGCATGCGTGCGTGGCACTCGTGACCACCGATGGGGGTGCGGTTGCTACCTCGGATGCTCAGCAAGTCATTCTCGAGACAACCTCGACCGGTACGGCCGTCGAGTATGCCAACAGCTACACGGGCACGGCGGATGATTTTGGCTGGATCATCGTGGTCCCGGCGCCCTTCGAGTCGATGGCCGACGGCGATCTGGAGCGCTTCTCTCGGCTCACGGATCGCTCACAGCCACGGATCGAAGTGATGTCATACGGCTCCAGTGGAGACGATGCGGGTGGATGTGGATGTGGCGGCGCGGCACAGTCCAAGTCCGCTGCCGGAGCTGCGCCCGGCGCCTTTGGCGACAGCGGACTCAACGATGTCTCGGTGGTCGCAGAGGGGTTCACGGGGACCTACGACTACACCGTGGTGGAGTCCGACGACCCGGATGGCTTGGTGACCTGGCTCGAAGCAAATGACTGGGTGCTCGGTGCAAACGAAGCAGCCCTCACCGAGTATGTCAACGAAGGGGGCTTCTCGTTCGTGCTCGTCGAGCTGTCGACAGAAGCGCCGCTGGCATCTGGCGAGTCGGGCCTATTGCCGCCTGTGCGCATCGAGTCGGGCAGTAGCGAGCTGATGTTCCCGGCCCGAATGGCTCGGGACGCGGCGCCGGAGTTCCAGTCCACGCGAATTTTTGTGCTGGGCGACGAAAAAGCAGAACTGACCGGCGCCTGGTCGTCGGTGACGCTCGACTGGATCGATGCGGGAGGAGACGATCCGGATGCGGCCTTCGAAGATGCGCTCTGGGAGGCGACGGGAGACAGCGCTACCTATGCGCAGGTCTTCAGTGGCCGGACCGACGACGGCTGGCTCACCCGGTTCGAGACCCGTGCCGATCGCGATGTCCACACCGCCGATGTGATCGTTGCGCTGTCGGGGGGGCGGTCGCCCTCCGAGGTGGTGGTGCAGTCCTGGTCTCGGAGCACGGCACCCGTGTCGGGTGCATACGGTGCAGGGCTGGTGGTGCTGCTGTTGCCCCTGCTGTCGTTCATGCGTGCTCGCCGGGACTGAAGAGCCGCCCAGTAGAGCCTCGGTCGCCCTTCTGGGCAGGCTCGAGCGAGCGCGGCCGTGTGGGAAGCCTTTTTGCTATCGCTGTGTCATCGAGCAGTGCGCGTTTATGGATAACGAATGTTCTCCACTTGCTGGACGCCAGGAGACAACAAGTGCTGTCATCGCTTCGCATCTGTGCACTGTTGTGCATCGTCGCTGGTTGCAGCGAGTACGATCTCAAGCAGGAAACCATCGTTGAAGACCGTGGAGATACCGCCGCGGTACCGGTCGCAGACGACGACACCACCGAGCCGCCTGCAGACCCGTCGTCGCCTGTGGACGACACCGCACGTCCTGTCGACACCGGGGAGCCGGCGGATGCGGACACCGGGGGAGGAGCGCTGCCGGAGCCTGAAGAGGAGTGCAACGGGGTCGATGATGATGGCGATGGCGACATTGACGAAGCATTCGATGCGAACGGCAACGGCATCGCAGACTGCCTGGAAGAAGAGTCCTACTGCACGCCGTTCGACACGTTCGAAGACTGGTCCTACGCGGGGACCGGGGACTGGCATGTCGAGTCGGGAATGCTCACCGAAGGCCGCAGTGGCTTCTACGATGCCATCGCTTGGCTGTACGACCTCGGTGCGGCCAATCACTTTGCGATTGAGGTGAGTCTCGCCTGGACTGGCTCTCTCAACGACTTGGCAGGAATTGCCTGGGGGGTCAACGAGACCGACGCTTTCGTGGTTCGATGGGACGATCCCCAAGGTGACTACGGACGCTACACCCCGACCGGTCGGATCGATCTGTCGTATTGCTCGGCCGGCGCATGCACGGAGCTCGCGTCTTCGTCGACCGCAGATCTGTACCGGGTCGCCGACCAGACCTTCTCCACAATGGCGGTGGACGTGAACGGTGACCAGGTGACTGTCTCTGTGGATGGCGTGGTGGTGATGACCGCCACGGAGTCCACGGTGCTCGGCTCGGGACCGGGGGTCGTGGGGCTGTACAGCAACGACAACGACGGTGGTGTTTGGTTCGACGACTTCTGTGTTTGGACCGAGC
This sequence comes from uncultured Pseudomonadota bacterium, assembly GCA_913044235.1. Lineage (GTDB taxonomy): Bacteria > Myxococcota_A > UBA796 > UBA796 > UBA2385 > CAJWOS01. The sequence goes on along the minus strand of CAJWOS010000413.1, from coordinate 4,350 downwards.
TCGACTGATCGCGCCGATTGTTTGGATGCGCCTGCAATACTGTTGCTGCAGTCCGCGACAAAGGGCCCACCCGGAGGCCCGATGTCCCAGCTCCCGAAGCGTTCTGCTCCTCACGTCTGCATCGAGTGCGGCCATACCAGTGTTGTTGCTGGAGGTTGCCCCCAGTGCCCTGATGAGCCGATGTTGCCGGTGAACGCGCCGGAGACACAGGCGCTGCAAGAGCAGCATGCCCGCGTTTCCCAGGTCCCGGGTGCGATGTGGGGGGCGTTCCTGCTGGCGTCGATCGCTGCGGGTACTGCGGCGCTCGGAAAGTTCGACTGGGGGTTGGTGGCACTCACCGCGGCCCCATTTTTGTTCCTCGTGGGCCGACAGGCGCTCCAGCGTCACCGCCAGCGGATGGTGATGCGCATCGACGCGTAGCGTGCGGGATGGGCCCGAAGGGGCGACATGGATGCACTCAGAAGTATGGCACCGGGGCGCCAGATCCGGACTGGATGGGCTCGTGTCCCGACACGTAGTGGGTGCGCATCATGCGGGCCCCCTGCAGGACCTCGTCGACGATGTCTCCGAGGGTGAGCATCACGTATCGATTGACCAGCTTGTCGGGGATTTCGCCGCCCAGCGATGAGGAGGCATGGTAGCCGAAGAGGGTCTGGCCGTTGGGGAGCTGCAAGGCGAGCCAGCCCCCGAGGTTGGCGGGCAGGTAGATGGCCTTGTCGAACTGGGCCACCGTGAGATCGGGAATCTTCCCGGCTTCCACCAGCGGTCGTACGACCGCGAGGCCGTCTTCCTGCAGCTTCCAGGTACGCTCCCAGCAGGTGCCTCCGGTTGCATCCACCAGGCTCTTGTTGACCATCGTGCGGAGCACGAAGTGGCGATTGGTAAAGGGCATGGGCATGCGCAGGTGGCCGTACCAGTAGAACATCTCGTTGCCGGTCTTCGGCAAGTTGTAGACGATGTGCTTGCTCTCCACACTGTCGCCCTTGATGTGGTGACCCTCCGCCGAGCCGAGCCAGATCTCCGCCTGGCTGAAGTCGGAGATCACCATCACCAACGCGCCCACGGGAGCTCCGCCCCGCGGTCCCAGCCACCGCTTCATGATCTTCCCTTCCAGCAGCTGCGCCCGCTCCTTCTGGGTGAGCATCGGCACCGGGAGCGCGGCGTTGTTCTTCCACTGTCCGAGCACCTTCATGAGCTCCGGGTCGGTGAGCGCAGCGGCTCGAGCCACCCGTGGCCCCACCGTGGCCAGTCCAGCCAGGCCCATCGCCATGGTGTTGAGCCACTGTCGGCGGTTCCAAGCGACGGGAGGATGGGGGTTGGTTGATTGGGACACGAGATGGCTCCAGCAACGGGGACACGGGAGATGGGTGCGCTTCGGGAGTGGGACAGCTCAGCCGCCGCCCACCATCAGACCACTCTCGATCATGGCTAGGAAGAAGGCGGTCTTTGGAATCCGTACGAGTAGGGCCAGTGCGACCTTTTGCGGGGGCAGGCGCAACGCGCCCGCAGACCAGGTGCCGAGCGCCAGCGGCAGGGGCAGGGCTGCGATGAACACCACGCCCCACACGCCATGACTGTCGAGCAGCTGTCGAACCCGTGGGTGCTTTTCGCGCATCCAGGCGTCGATCCGACGGGGCATGCCGATCCCCCGGCCCAGGGTGTAGCCAAAGAGCCCCGCCGTGAAGCTGGCACCGAAGCAGACACTGAAGATGGTGGCATTGGGCACGCCGCCCACATTGGCGAGGAGCATGAACGGAATGTAGCCGAGGGGCGTGGGCAAGCAGTCGACGATGAAGGTGGCGGCCGCGAGTCCGGCCAAGCCGAAGCGATCGATAAGGACCGTGCCTGCAGCTTCGAGGGGCTCATTGAAGTACACGCCGAGCATCGCAGACAAGGCAAAGATGACCGCAAAGCCCACGAGCAGCTTCAGTCCGGTCCGCCACAGCGACGGGGACTCCTGATCCTCAGCCGATGCGCTCATGACCGTTCATCCGAGGGAGGCGGTATGGCTCGCATGCGGGGCGGGACGGAAGACAGGTCGTGCGATGCGGCCAGTCGCGTGCGCACCGCTGCGGCCTCGGGGCTGGCTTCTGGATGGAAGACTGCAGGCTGGCCGAGGGGAGCATCGACCAAAAACCATCCCCCGGAAGGTGCATCCAAGGTCTCGCCCGACCAGAGATGGGTCCATCGTCCGGCGGGTAGGTACAGGCTGACGGCTGTGGCGCCAGGGTCGAGCACCGGGGCGACCATGAGGGGCCCCAGGCAAAATTGCCAGCGCAGGCTTGGGGTGATGGGATCGTTGGGGAAGTCGATCCAGGGATGGCGCACCACGGGCAAGCCTTGCTCCGCTGCGGCACGTCCCAGCGGCTCGCGCACCACAGCGAGGGCCGCATACACGCGGGCAAAGCGGGCGAAGTGCGCCATGGTCTCGTCATCAACGTCGATCTGGGTGTTGCGCTCGGGCTGATTGCCCTCGTGGGTGCGGAAGACTGCGGTGAAGGCATTGAGCTCGATCCAGCGCCAGAGCAGCTCCCGTGACCGCCGGTAGTCGAGAAATGGAATCTTCAGCCGGAAGCCGGGGATGGCGGTGGTGATGTAGCCGCCGATGTCGGTGTGGTTGAAGCTAAAGCCCGAAAAGCCCGATGAAAGAAGTGCCGTGACCCCGCAGCGAATGCCGTCTTCCGCGGCCCAGCCGGTGAGCTGGTCGCCTGCCCAGAAGAGCGTGGCGTGACCTGGGCTGCGGGTGAAGCCCGACCGCACAAAGAAGACCACCTCGCCCTCCAGCCCCGCCTCAGCGATCGCCTCACGGTTCAGCTGTGCCCAGGCTTCGGGGTAGGCGTTGTGAAAGACTGCAGCGTCGGCGTTGTCATGCAGCTTGGCGTCGAAGGGCAGCGCCTCGCCAAAGTCGGCCATCCAGCCCGAGGCACCGGCCCCGATGACTTGGTCCTTGATCACTTCTTTGAGCCATGTACGGGCTTCGGGGTTTGCGAGATCGACCATGGCCGCCGAGAAGGAGGTGTTCTTCACGAGGTAGGCGGAGCCGTCGGCTCGAGAGACGAGAAAGCCCTTCTCCAGGGCCTCCTGGTAGAGGTTCCGGCGACAGTCCTCCGCACGCTCCGACACATCCACCAAGAAGGGGTTGATGTAGGACAGCACGCGGGCGCCAGCGGTCTCCAGCTCAGCGCGCAGGCGGTCCCACTCCGGATATCGCTGGGGGTCGAGCTCCCAGTTCCACCACAGCTGCGAACCCACGGAGGTTTTGCGGGCGCCCACCCAGTCCTGCAGCCAAAAGGCTGCCACGGGGGTCTTGGCCGACTTTAGGCGAGCTGCCATCGCGCGAACTGCCGCTGTTCCGCCCTGCATCCCGATGATGGCACCACTCTGGAGCCATGGGGGAAGGGGGGGCATGCGGCCACTCAAGCGGGTGTAGGCCTCGATGAGTGCAGCCGGAGTGCGGCCGACGAACACACGGGCCCGCAGCTGGCTCGACCAGAGCTCTACTTCCACGCGGTCAGGCTTCTGGAGATCGAAGCGGCTCAGCTCGTGGTTTTCGAGCGCCAGACTGCGGCAGCGACTGGTGATGTAGTGGGGCGCTGGTGCGCTTGAGCGGGTGTCCCCACCGCCGGCACCCGCAACCTTGTTCATGAACCACGTGAGTGGTTGCACCCCACGACCGATGCCGGGCTCCTGGCTCAGAATGTCGAGCTTTCGTCCTTTGAGGTCGATGTGGGTGAGCTGTTCGCCGAAGCCATAAAACCGCTCCTTGGGATCGCTTGCACAGCGCAGCAGCACTCGTGGCTCGCTCGACAGCCCGTCGACATCCGCGATGAAAGCAATCTGCTGGGAGTCGATGATGCTGATGTGAAGGCGCCAGGAGCGGTGTTCGCCACCTGTGGTCTCGACGCTACGGCCCTGGGATGGGCGGTCGGTAGCGCGCTTGAGCAGCTGCCCACTGAGCACGATGGCATCGTTGGTGGCCTGGATTTGTTCGAGGGTCTGGACGGCGGTGAAGGTGCTCGTTCGTCTCATCGGTGGGTCCCCGGGTCGTCATGGAAAGAATGTCACTGGGACTACGCGGACCGGGAAAGCAATCGAGGCTTGCCGGGTGGATTTCCGGGAATCACCGTCCCGCCATGGATCGCCAGCTCGCCTCGTCGAGTCGGTACCCTGCTCGATTCCGGCGAACGATTCGCCGTCCGCACCACCGAGTGATCCCATGAGCCAGCAGAAGCACAAGCAGCAGGGCCAGAAGCAATCGGGCCAGCAGCAAAAGGGCGGCAAGCCCAAGACCGCCATCACCCCCACCCGCGAGGAGAACTACTCCGAGTGGTACCAGCAGGTGGTCAAGTC
>CAJWOS010000412.1 GCA_913044235.1 uncultured Pseudomonadota bacterium | reverse complement strand
CACGTGGGTCTGATGAGCTACCTTCGGTCTGGGCGGGGACACAAGCGGGCCTGTCTGAACGTTCCGGGACAGCCCATTTCCTGGTGTACAGATGGCCCTTTTGACCGCTCCGCCGATCCCAGCCTCCAGACCGCCGCACACCCGTCTCCCGCCCTGCAAGCCGAGCTCGAGGCCGCAGCCGAGCGATGGCCACCGGAGCAGACCCGACAATGGGTGGCTCGCACCCGAGACTGGAAGCTGGTGGCCGACCCGGTATGGACCGGTGGCTACCGAATGAAGTTGGTGCCCACCCATGACGAGTGGGCTTCAGACCGGAGTGTGGAACAGGCCGCAGCAAGAACCATGCTGGAAGCTACACTGGTCGCTGCAAGCAGCGGCGCGCCGCTACCCGGACCAGCGAGTACAACCACGGCCTCCACCGGCCTGTCTCCCGAGGAAGACGATGCGCTTCGGAGCCTCGGATACATCGAGTAGCCAGCCGACACAGCGCGGCCGTCACCGGGTCCCGTTCAAAGCGATGCCACGCGGATGAATCGCGCGGGTGCGCTCCGATGAACGCTGCAGCACCGATGATGGCTAGGAAGCCATGCGGATGGAATGCCCCCAGTCGTTTGTCGTTGTCATCAGTACGCCATCACACGGGCGGCCTTGGTGTGAGATACGCTACCCCATCGTACTCCTGGAACGCCCTCTTCATGTCCTCCCAGCAGCGCCGACGCCAAGACCCGGTCCTGTCATCGCCTTCTCTTACAGAACGCGGTCGACACGGCGGCATCAATTTCGGCTCCAACAGCGCGCGAGCAAAGCAGCTGAACGGGACCGACTCTCAAGCCGTGCTCGACGCACAAGCTGGCGATGTCGACGCTCTGATGGGCGGATGGTCTCGGTTCGCACCACCGCTCGAGGTCGATGAGGACTCCGGCTTCGGCCCAGCGCTCGATGCTGCGGCACACGATGGTGCCCTCACGGCCGCCATGCGTGACCCGACCTTCGCGGAGTGTGCCTTCGGTGAGACCACGCACGACCTCCGAGATGCTCCCCATCTGCTCGTGGAAAGCCGTGGCCAGGGATCCACGGCGGCCGCCCTCACCGGCATGGCTGCGGCACAGCTGCTCGCGGGCCTCACCGCAGAGGGCTGGGCTGAGAGCACCGACATCGAGGACGTCTTCCAGCGGCACGTGGATGATGAGGGTGTATACATGAACGCCATCACGTTGCTGGCCACCGGCGAGCAGTTCGACTGGCTCGAGTTCTTCATGGGCGACACCGAGGTCGGCTACATCTTCCGCTCTGGCACCACCGACCTGATCGGGTGCGTTGGAGACGGGGAGATCTACGACTGTGAGATCCGGCTGCCCACCGTCGAAGACTGAGCCACTATTCGTTCACGCTCACAGGGGTCTCGTCACGCAGCAATCGCCACTGCTCGATGCGTCCCGCACGCGGCACGCCCGCGTCGATCCAGACATCGGGTCGGTCGAGGCCTGGATTGAGGCTTCGCCATCGGGCCAGGATGGCATCACGAACTCGCCCGAGCTCGCGCGGGGAGACGGTGGGATCCCAGTCGAGGTCTTCGTACCCCGAAAGTGTTCGAAGTCTCTCGTGGACGATGCTTCGGACCGCGACGTAGGGGTCGTCAACCGACCAGGCGAGGTACACCGGCGTCCAGGACGTTCCGGTCGCCGAGTCGGGCGCACCCAGGTGCCACGCCATGACCGCGCGCTGCGCTGCATCCCCCCGAAGCAGCCAGTCGAAGGCCGCTGGTGCGGGCGACGATATCCCAGGAGAAAGAGGCTCCTGACCATACCATTGTGACGCGTGCTGGGAACTCCACGACAATGGTTGGTCGAGATGGCAGGTGGAGCAGGCGTCGGGTCGTCCCGTCTCTCCCGCAAGGGCAGGCCGGGGACTGTCGATCCGATGGGAGCGCATCACAGTGAGCAGACCGATCGTGGTCCGTGGCATGTGGCAGTTCATGCAGCGAGCACCCGAAGAGTCTTCAGAGTGGTGGTGATGGGAAGGGGTATCGAATCCCGAATGGCACTCCACGCATACGGCTTCGCCCGCTGCAGATTCACCGGTTGCCCCCGGCTTCAGCTGGTCGTTGGGGTCGGCTCCATGCATCTGGTGGCAGGTGGTGCACGAGAGGTCTCCGCCCGTGTGGCACTCCGTCTCGAGCAGAGCGGTGTAATCGCGCCCGGCGATGCGCATGGTTCCATCTCGCCAGAACCCACTCTCCAAAGCATCAGGCTCGTCCTCCAAGTGGGCGACCAGCCACTCCGGTCGGTCACTCGTATAGCGAAGGAAGTGAACCACCGACGAGAGGTCGTCGCCCGCTTCAAAGTTGAGGGGGTAGTCGCCCCCAGCCTTGGGCACGAGTTCCGCATGACACTGCCCGCAAACCTGCGCAGACCGATCGGCCGGAAGATCATCAGGCACGATGATGTCGTCGGGGGAGGCAAAGCCCAAGTGGGCAGCATATCGACTGAAGGGATCCCGGTAGCGGGTCGCATGGGCAGCGCCACGTCCGTGGCACGCTTCACAGGCAATCCCCAGATCGGTCACGCCAGCCGCGCCGGTCTGGGTGCTGGGATCCCAGGTGTAGGCACCGCCCACTGCGTGACAGCGATCGCACCCCTCACTCCAGCCCTCGGTAATGTCTTCCACCTCGAGCGGTTCCTGCGGAGGAGCAAGGAAGCTGTCTTCTTCGTGTACCCATCGCTGCTGGCGGATGAACCACGCGAACGGGAACTGCGCAAGTCGGTCACCATGCTGGATTCGAGTGAGAAACTCGAGCAGATCTGCTTTTTCAGATGGGCGAAGCCCTGCGAACACCTTTTGGTGGGGCCCTGTCTCGGGATCTTCGCCCAGATAGGAGCGAAGCCAAGGCTCGGTGCGCTGTCGATTCTCCAGGAATGTTCGTTCCATCGGCTCTTCCACACCCTCCCAAGGCGAGAAGTGACAGACCGTACATGCAGCCTCAAATACATCTCTGCCCGCGAAGTTGGCTTCCTTGTCTAGCCATGGCACTGCGTACCAGTACAGTTGCATGTGATGCGACCCGGTGGTCATCACGATGGGCCGCTGCATACGGTCGCGCGCGGTGTCACCACGGGTGCCATGCTTTGGCATATCAACCCAGAACGCGTCGCTTTCGCGATACAAGTGATACTCTCGACCGTCGCGCTCCAGCAACACGTGGTCCCACTCACCCAGCACCGATTCTGGGCTGGCCCGCTGGGTCATGGTGCGATGGTAGGTCGTCGACCACGTGGAATAGGCGTCGGGATGGCACGAACGGCAGGAGCCGCTGGTGCCGAAGGTTTCGTCATGGGTCTCGGTCGTGGGCGTATGTTTTTCGACGGGATCTACGCGTGCTGGGTCGCAAGCAGCGATGATTAACACAGCGACGAGTCGCTTTTCTGAACGTCGAAGAACCATTGATATGACGTATCTGCTTGGCCCAAAGCCTGCCTCTCAGGAGAGACAAGCACACTCCGCTGGGTCTCGCATCATCCAAGCGGACTTCCCGTCACTGCACCAAGGTCGGAGCGCATCACGTCGGTGGCTCAGGAGTCGACTGAACACCGCATTCCTATCCGAACTGCAACCCATCCCAGCCGAGCGCATTCAGCAGCTCGCGAACCGACTGGGTCGTCCCCACGTCGAGCGCCCGTACAATCTGGGCATGGCCGATGCTCACCTCGAGGAGGGTCTCCAGATTTCGCAGTCCGCTCAGGTTGAAGCGGTCGAGGTCATGGCCCGCGTTCAGCTCGAGCCCATGTCTCGCCGCCCGCGCAGCGATGTCGAAGACACGAGTGCGCTCCGCCTCTTGCTGAGGCGTTCCCCAGGCCGCAGCATATGGCCCTGTATACAGCTCGATGCGGTTGGCCCCGAGCTGAGCGGCAGAAGCAAGGCAAGCATCAGGAGCATCTGCATCCATGAAGAGGCTCACCCGAATGCCCTGTTGATTGAGCGCATGGATCGGCTCGACCAGCTCTTCTGCGCGCCGCGGAAGGTCCCATCCATGGTCACTCGTGACCTCGCCCGGCTTGACAGGAACAAGCGTGCACTGCTCTGGACCCACTTCATGAACAAGGTCGAGAATATGGGGTGCTGGCTCGCACTCGATATTGTACTCAATGCCTGGATGGTGCTTTCGCAGGTGGGCAGCAATCGTCGGCACATCGTCGAAGCGGATGTGGCGTTGGTCGCGCCGAGGGTGCACCGTGATGCCGTGGGCACCTGCCGCCACACACACATCGACCGCCCGCAGCAGGTCGGGTGCCGCCTCGCCTCGACTGTTGCGCAAGAGCGCGTACTTGTTGATGTTGACCGAGAGCTTGCACCGTGTAGAGAGCATGGTGGCCTCCGCGAATGGGAACGCTTTGCCTATCCCACCCTGCTGGGCATGTCGGCTGTTCAGGCACCAAACAGGAAGCGACCTGCCGATAACGCCAACACTACGAGCAACACCCACCGCACGGCAGCCGCTCCGCCTCGAATGGCCAGTCGCGCGCCGGCCACACCGCCGGCCGCCGTGCCCACCGCCAACACACCTCCAGCCGCCCAGTCGACCGCCCCCTCGGCAAGAAACACCATCAAGGCTGGCACTGTGAACACCAACGCCAAGACCACCTTGGCCACATTGGCCTGTACCAGGTCGCGCCCCGCGAGACCCACGAGACCGGCCAGGAGGAACACCCCCACACCGGCCTGGAGGAAGCCTCCATACACCCCGATGCCGAAAAACACGAGGTCTGCGAGCCCCAAGCGCAGCCGCGACGGTCGAGCTTCGCGCGCGTCTTCGATGCGGTGGGCGAGGAACTCGTGGCGGACCTTGGCCTCGCGGACGTGATACGGCTGGCCCTGACGAGCACCAAGTTCCTTAGCGGCGCGTGCTGTCGCGTACGGCGGCTGGAGATTGAATTTTACCTTCCACGCATGGATGTAAAGAACGTCACGGCGCTTTTGAAACGCTGCACCGGGCTTCATGAAGTGCAGTCGTCGAGTAACACGCTTATCAAACACGACGAACTCATTTTGGCTTTGATGGCGTACTGTCCGAGCATGCGTTCGATTGAATTGTGGTACGGGGACGTCACTGACGCTGCGGGCGCGGCAATGGTGCGCATGTACCCGGGCCTTGTGGAGCTCAGGCTCTCGAATCTGAGGCTCACGGACGATGCGCTCCGCGCGATAGCCCAGCATCTGCCGAAGCTGCATCGGCTCGACCTGGACGAATCGCCGGGGATCTCTGACGCGGGAGTGATCGAGCTGGCGCAGAAATGTACCGCGTTGAAAGATCTCAATCTCTGCGGGACTTCTATCACGGATGCTGCTATCACTGCGATAGCGACCAATTGTGGAGATTTAGAAGAGCTAGTCTTGCAGAACTGCGAAAATCTCACGGACGCCGCACTCCGAGTGGTACGTCTGCCAAAGCTGACAAACCTTGACCTGAGTGGTTGTTCCGAGATCTCTGACGCTGGCTTGATAGAACTGTCTCGGCAATGCACCGCGCTAAAATCACTTGGTATCTGCGGCACTTCCATCACTGATGCCGCCGTTTCTGCGGTCGCGAGGAATTGCCCCGATTTTCAGGACTTGTTCGCTGATAGTGCTGACATCACCGATGAATCGATTAAATTGCTTGCAAAGCACTGCGCTCACCTGTCCAACTTGGATCTTGACGGTACTGGCATCACTGTGGCTTCGGTGCTCGCGCTTGCGCGGGCTCCGAATCTGAAGATCCTTTGGGTCGACGGACCAAATTGCATCATCACAGATGAGGCACTCTATGCGCTCGGTCGTGGCTGCAAAAATATGGAGTTTTTGTCTTTCAACGAGACCGAATCAGAAGCACACATCACGCGTGCCGCCGTCGACGCGCTCATCGCGACCAATCCGAAACTCAAGGACGCATTCAGCGGCGTGGTAACTAGGACTTAGCCTTAGCTCCCCGCGGCGCGCCCCGCCGCGAGGGCGTCGACGACGGCCGCGTAGGGCCCGCCGGGCTCCGTCCCCCGGTTCGCGGTCCGCGCCTGCAGGGCCGCGGCGAGTTAGAGCCAGGGCTCGTACGGGGCTGCCATCGCAATGGCAGCCTGGAATCACGCTGCTTCCACGCTGGAACGCCGCCAGATCAGGCAAGGTGCTCACTCGGTTCAATGTGAGTTCAACTTGCACCGCTCATCGTCGAGTCTGGACTCGAGTCGAGTCTGGCTTTGGAGGTGCCTGGGCCACCGCCGCACCGCCTGTGCGTCGCGCCGCCCGCGTGCCGCGCTGCACCGCCCGTCTGCGCGCCGCGCCGTCCGCGCGCCGCGCCCCGTCGCCGTGCCCGATTCGTCATGCTCCTCGTACCGCAGCAGCCAGCCAACGGTGGGGTCGATGTAATCGGCCGCGTCGTTGGGCGCGGTGGCAAACAGAGGACTGTCCATGCGTGGACTCCTGTTCTTGTTCGGGAGGTCAAACCAGACGAGGCGGAGTGCGCCTATCGCCGGCCAGTGCTGGCGAGTACATTCTAATGAACCTCGCCGACGACGGTGCGTTCTACGTGACGGTGGATCCGCACTCGAGGACAATAAGCCGTCCCGACTTCCCACCACTGCGCGCATGTTGCC
>CAJWOS010000411.1 GCA_913044235.1 uncultured Pseudomonadota bacterium | reverse complement strand
GCGCACCCAGGACGAGTTCTGCGCTACGGCTCTCCAGCGGGGTGAGGTGTCGCCATGCATGTCCACAAGCGTTGCAGGAACCCAGTCATGAGCGCCCAAAACGTCCACATCGAGAACGAGGGATTTGTCTCCCTCCGCCACGACACGACTCTGCTTGACGAGTGCCTCCGAGCCGGCATTCCCATGGTGCATGCTTGCGGAGCCAAGGCCCGCTGCTCGACCTGTCGAGTGGTGCTTCTTCACGGCGAGCTCCCTCCACGAAACGAGCTGGAACAGAAGCTCGCCGAAAAGCTCAACTGGAGCGACGACATTCGCCTCAGCTGCCAGTTGCGGGCGGAGCACGCAGGCCGCGTCACGGTGCGTCGCGTGGTCAAGGACCAGCTCGATCGAGAGCTCCTTCATCAAAGCAACTCGGCCCGAGAGCGAAATGTCGCCATCCTGTTTTCCGACATTCGCTCCTTCACGTCTTTTTCGGAGCGCCATCTTCCCCACGACATCGTCCACATCCTCAACCGGTACTTTGTGGAGATGGGTGACGCCATCCACCAAAGCAGGGGTCGTATCGACAAGTACATGGGCGACGGGATCATGGCCATCTTCGGGCTCGACGGCGACGGGCATCCCGCCAAGCTTGCCTATGATGCAGCCCGCGACATGCTCTCCCGCCTGCAAGGCTTCAACAAGTACCTCGAGGCCACCTACCGAGAGCACTTTGAGATCGGCATTGGCATCCACTACGGTTCTGTGGTCGTGGGTGACATCGGCCACCCCAAGAGCGCATCCTTCACAGCGATCGGCGACGCGGTGAACATCGCTGCCCGCATCGAGAGTGCCACCAAGGGCGTGGCTCCACTGCTCGTCTCGGAATCGGTGCGCGATGCCATTGGTGGAACCGGTTGGCCCAGCATCGAGATGCACCTCAAGGGAAAGAGCAAGCCCATGGTCTTGCACATCCCCCCGCCGGTGGACGCGAGCTCCGGGTGAGGGGTCCACGAGACGGCAATCCCCTGCCACAAGCTGGGGACCGAGAGCCCGTCCCTGCCGACGTGCAGGGAGGTAAATCCGAGTGCAGAATGGGAGAGGCTGTCTGCGATGCTCTGACGGTGTGGGCAGGAATCATTTCCGCGGGGCGCGGCGCATTCTCTACTGGTCGTGCGGTGGTCCGTTCGACAAGCCTCCCGCCTCCACCCAGGCAATGTAGTCCTGCAACGGTGCCAGCAAGGCTTCCTCGTCCACCTGCATCTGCGCGTAGCTTCGGTCCACGGAGTACCCACTCCGCTTCCGCTTCGCATGCGTGGTGGGGATGAACCCTGTCGGGTCGATGTGGGGCAGACCGCGTTCATAGATGCGCTTGAGGGTCTCTTCAAGCTGCGCCACATAGTCGCGGAAGCGAATGACCGTGACCCGGTCGGTACGGGCCTGGTACCACTCCTGTTCATAGAGGCAATAGTCGACCTCCACGGTCTGGCCGTAGTGCACCAACCAGGGCCAGGGAATGGCCCCGTTCCGACACACCTCGGGCGCAACACGAAAGAAGTTGACGATGCTGCGAATCCGCTGGGACGGGTGCCGCAAGACGGTGAGGAAGTGGGCGTACGGATACCGCTTCTCCAGGACCGATGCGCTGCCAAGAAAGTGGCCCTTGATGAAGAGGGTCTTCGGCGTTCCGTCGGGGTTGGGCCCCGCAAAATACAGCAGCTTCTTTCCCACCGAGTGGATGTTTTCCACCAGATCCTCTTCCCAGAAGTGGCGGTTTTCCGGTGTGGGTCGTCCCCACCCATACCCCTCGGCAAACATCTCTGGCCCCATGGCGATGCAATGGTTGACCAGCTGGGATCCGGAGAAGATGACTTCATAGGTCTCGGGCTTGAAGGGATGCAGCTCCTTGCGCTCGAGAAACTCGGGTCGCGTGGCATCCACAAGCAACTGGAGCACTCGCTCTGGTGGAACCCACCTCCCGAGCAGCCACGGCACCAGCTTCCACAGCCAGATGTAGGGGAATGCCTGCTGCAACAGCGGATGCGAGACCACCTGGGGATGGTCTTCCAGGTATTGAGACAGCTGCGTGGAGCCGCTGCGAGAGCCTGTGATCAAAAACAGGGGCCTCGAGATCGACTCGTCTCGATACCCACGAAAGAGGACATCGTCCAAGAACCAAGCGAAGGCGAACAACGGACACACGGACAGGAACAGGAGCATGCTGAGCAGCAGCCGGATGCGCATCGAAACGGCGACCTCTTCGTGCGCGAAGATCGCTCCCTTCAAGTAGCGTCGAGTGGTCTTGGGGCTGGGGATGTTCGGGGGTCGGGCGACCACCAGTCGGAGGAAGAGGTACGGCAGTCCGAAAGCCACCGCGAGTGGTGTCAATGCACAGAGCAGGAGCGCTTGCATGAGAATCATGAAGCAAGCCATCCCGCTTCCCGCAGGCGCAAAAGAGGGTTCTTTGTCGGGGGCCTCTGGGATCGTGTTCATCGTGAGTTGCACTCCATCTTGGTCTCCAGACAACGCTTCCGCCTGGACTCTACCAAAGGGTACATCACGAGGGAGAGGGCCCTCCGGCGCTCCGGTTCGCAACACCGCTTCGGTTCAGGGCTTCGAGCTCGGCTTCATTTGCCAAACGCCAACGGTGCGGGCGCATCTGGCCAGCCTCAGCAGGCGGCGCCTCCAAAGCGACCTGCCCCGCTTCATCCGCTCACATGGACTGTCTCTGAAGCGCTGCGAGCAGCCAGTGCTCGTCGAATCTTCCCTGCCGGGGTCAGCGATGAGTGCGACGAGACGAATAATGAGCTGATCCTCCGGGACCGGTGTGGAGAAGAGTCGCCATGAGGGCAGCGCACCCAGCCACTCGACCGGACCGAGCCCGGCTGGCGCTCCTCGCCCGTCCCATGAGTGACCCAGAACAGCATCCCCACCGGGGCACTCCAGCCGATCAGGCTGCCCAAGGAGGCGCTCCGGTGTTTGTCAGGGGCCGCTGCCAGAGTGTCGGGCGGTCGCACGCGATTCGTGCGAAGCTGGTGTACACCGCTTGAGCCAATCCAGGACTCATGCTGGGAGTGTCGTTGTGAAGTGCCGCTTCATTTGCTTTTTCGTCATCGGCGCCTGCGGACTCGGCAAGGATGACGAGCGCTGCGCGACGGCCGGTTGTCCAGTGGGAACGGGACTCGAAGAAGTCCGAAGCCTTCGTGCGGGAGAGCGAGACGTCTCAGACGGGAGCGATCCACCAGTCGGCATCAGCGGGGGGCGGGGGGTGGCCTTCTTCGAAGACGAGGTCTGCGCTTGGACCTGCTCTGCCATCTCGGAGTGTCCGAGCGGAACGTGGCCGGTGATCACCGAGGACTGCTTCACGTGTGCGATCTTGGACGATCTGGGGCAAGTGCTGGACAGCGAGTGCAGCCTTGGAGGAGACGGGAGTGAGCGGGACTCCGGCACCTCAAGCGGCACAACCGACACGGGCGATGACTTACCCCAGCGACCCGGCTGGGAGCAGGTGACCGCTGGAGACACCCACACCTGTGCCCGCCACACCGACGGCACTGTGACCTGTTGGGGCGACAGCGACGGACCGCCCACTGGCGGATACGAAGCGGTCGACGCTGGATCCCATGCCACGTGTGCCCTGACCACGGGTGGCCAGGTGGTCTGTTGGGGAACGACCGGTCCCCAACGGGGCTCCGCGTCGGAGACCGCCTTGCTCACGGGAGCCCCCACCGGTCGCTACGCTGCGATCTCTGTGGGCGACCGCAGCGCATGCGTGCTCGACACGGCAGGTGCGCTCACCTGCTGGGGTACAGAAGCGATCAGCCTGCCAGGGCCGTTTCAAGCGGTATCGGTCGGTGGCGACCACGCCTGTGTCCTCTCCACGCTCGGTCGCCTGGAGTGCTTCGGCGACGACAGCGAGGGACAGGTACGGGCCACACCCGACGGCGAGTTCATCGCCATTTCGGCGGGAGCCGTCCACAGCTGCGCGCTGGCATCGGACGCGGATCGGCTGGAATGCTGGGCCATCAACGACGCGGGCGAGTCGTCTCCGCCTGCCGAGACCTGGCAGATGGTGTCGGTGGGGGCACGCTTCGCCTGTGGCATCACCGATACCGACCGCATCCGCTGTTGGGGCGCAGGAGCGGAGGGCCAGCTGGAAGCCCCCGATGTGCGCGCGGTGCAGGTCTCAGCCGGCACCCGTCATGGATGTGCAGCGCTCTGGGATGGCTCCCTGGCATGCTGGGGAGCCGACGAGCGCGGGCAGGCGACCACACCTTGATCACTCGATGGCCAGCACCACAATCTGTTCCCGCCGCGAACCGGTAAAAGCGCCCGTTGCAAACATCCGATCGCCCGCCACCGCGAGTCCGTGGGCGGGGCTCGCGTCCAGCTCCACGGTCAGGGTTCGCTCCAGCGCGAAGGGGGATGCGGTGCGGAGGTCATAGACGGGAACCTGCCAGGTGTGCGGCGTGCTCTCCACCGCGAGGGCGGAGAGCAGCCGCCCGGGGCCGCTGGCTGCAGGACCGGGAAGTGCCGCCTCCAAGCGATCTTCATCCCGAATGCTCAGGTCGGTCGGGTCGCGAAAGACCATCCGCGTGTCGCGTATCTCGATGAGATGAGTGCCATTCCAGGTGATGGAGAGGTCGTCATCCCCACGGTCGATCGTGGCTGTGGCTTCGCCGGTGGCGAGGTCGAAGCCAAAGATGCCGCCGTCTGCCACCCAGATGGTCGTCTCGCTCACGGCGAGGTCGGTTGGGTTGAGGTCACCGATCTCGGTCACGCCGGTCTCGATGCCGGTCTCGATGTCGAGGTGGTGGATGAGACCTGCCGCATGGTCCCCGACATACAAGGTGTCGCTCAGTGCAGCCAGACCACGGGGCTGGAAGTCGGGATCCCAGGCGTCGAGAATCGTGATCTGTTCGAAGCGAACGCGCTCTTCTCGCTCGGCACTTCCACCGATCTCACCGGTGGCCACGGCGCCGTCGGGTGCATCGGTTCGGTTGGCGAACCATGACTCCGAGGCACAGTCTCCGCCTGCCAGAGTCCCGCCCGGCATGGCCCGCGCGCAGGTAAAGCAATCTGCGGTGATGACCGGCACCATACCCGTGGGGCAGTCGGCGAGTGCAACACAGCTCCAGGAGCACTGGCCCTCGACAAAGTCGACGCGGTTTGTGCTGCCCGCTCGGGTCTGGCGGACCTCGTCGCGCCAGGTTCCCGCGGGGCAGGTACCGCCACAATCGCTGGCCGTCGCGGTCGCATCGGGCTTGGATGATGCGCACGCACTGAGAACCACACAGGCCCACACGCGCGTCCATCGATGTATGAAGATGCCGGTCGACATTGTCCTCTCCAACCACGCCGGACACAGTATGGTTGAGGGGCGTGCAGTTGTCATGGAGAGACCGTGAAGCGTCTGGATCGAAGTGCGGTTCCGTGGCCGAAGCACCTGTGGCTGACCGTCGCGGTGCTTGGGGCGGGATGCGGCGATGCACCAGAGGAGGCCTCCGCGCTCGTGTGCGGTGAGACGCTGTGCCCTGGTGGCACGCATCCTGTCGAGGTCAACGATGTCGATGGCGGCTGCCATGCGGCATGTGAGCCGCTCCAGGACTGTCCGTCGTTCGCCTTTCCCGTCATGACCGAAGACTGCTTTTCCTGTGCCCTCCTCACCTCCCGGGGTCGAAGCTTCACCGTATCTCAGCCGCTGGGGCGGTCGGTGAACTACTCGACCTGCGCCGAGGCGCCGGCCAGGCCGAAGTCGATGAGCACGACGTCGTCCGCGGCGCGGCAGACGGCGTTCGAGGTCGTGAGGTCGCCGTGCACGAGCCCGGCCGCGTGGAGCCGCGCGACGGCGCCGCCGAGGGCCGCGAGCACGGCCCCGACGCGCGCGGGGTCCGCGCGGTTCGCGTCCACGAAGGCCCGGGCCGAGGCATCGGAGTTGGCGATGGAGATGCGGCCGAGCTGCTGCGCGCCCACGGCTTCATCAACGTGCAGGGCCTCACCGACGCCGTCGCCGACCGGATGCGGGCGCCCGCGACGGCGCTCGCCTTCGGCGAGGCGGCCGTCGAGGACGAGGCCGCGGCGAAGTCCGCGATCCTGCGGCGCGTCGCGGCCGCGGGCGTCCGCGCGCGCGTCGTCCAGGCGCTCGACGACTGCTGCGGCGCGTGCGCGTTGGACGGCACGGAGGACGACGGGCTCGCGTGGTGCGCCGTCGAGGACGGCGTGGCCATGGTCGCGGCGCTGTCGTCGACGGAAAGGGGGGAAGAGCTGACCTTCGCCGAGGTCGACGCGCGCGCCGTCGCGGACCACTTCGCCGCGGCGGCCACGCACAGCTCCTCGGACCTCTTCCCGGCCTTTGCTAAAATCGCCCAGGCGGCGGCGGACGCGCACGCGCCACCCGAGCCCGCCCTCGCGCCGACTCGAGCCAAAAAGCGGCCGGCTTGAACCAGTCGTCCGCCTCCGGCAGCTCCATGTCAACCCATTCGCTGCCCATGCGCCGCAGCAGGCCAAACTCGCCCCGCGACGGCTGGTCGGCGATGTTCGCCTTCGACGGCACGTATTCCATGTAGGTGCGCACTCGCGCGCCAGCACACACGCGCACACGCGCGCACTCGCGCGCACACGCGCGCACGCCCAAGCGCGCACAAGAGCAGGAGAGCACG